>CAVIAZ010000016.1:0-22421 GCA_963640795.1 bacterium
TATTTCTTCAAATATGATTTTGGTGGCACCGGATGGAAAGCAACATATACGCTCTTCTCCACTGTTGGAGGAGCTGCCCAGATTCTTGGAATGATGGTGCTCTATCCGCTTCTTCGTAAAAAATTCAGTAGCACAGAGGTGTTCCGCCTCAGCCTTATACTGGCCCTCTGTGGATATGGTGCCCTTCTTGTCTTCTGTCTGGCAGGGATGTCACACAGCCTGGCACTGCTGTGTGTGCCCGGAGTGGTCGTGTTTGCATGTAACGGTATGCTGAGTGTGCTGACCACCCTGTTCCTCTCTAACAGTGTGGACTACGGCCAACTCAGGACCGGACGGCGTGAGGAGAGTGTCATCTTCTCCATGCAGACCTTCGTTGTGAAGGCTGCTTCCGGTGTTGCTGTATTCCTGACAGGGATCGGACTTGATTTGATAGGTCTTGTAGGAAATACGGACGAAACAGGCCCTGTTGCTGAGCAGAGTGCAGGAACCCTCCTGGGACTAAGGCTGATGATGACGGTTCTGCCGATGCTGGTGCTGGTGTGTGCACTTCTGCTCTTTGGCCGTAAATTCGTCCTGACCGACGAGCGTGCTGCCGAGATCAGTGCCGAACTTCAGAAGGGAGAAGCCCACAATGCTTTATAATGTGCACTGGGTGGCAGAGACGTCCGGAGGCGTAAGGAAAGGTGAATGGGCTGTTTCAGGCTGTGGTGAAGTGCATCTCTCTCAAGAACTGCCTCAGGGGACAATAAAGAGCATAAAGGCCGAAATGGATTGGAAAATGGCTGAAGGCGAAAAGCTCTTTATGAACGGCTATCAGACATGGACGTACAGTCCGGAACTGGACAAAGACGGAAAACTCAAGGGGACTGATCATATACCATCTCTCCTCTTGAAGAAATACTTCTTTGACCGTTACGGAGACTATCATTTTGTGAACTACGGCCACTCCAAAGGCCAAAGCCATGGTTTTTCCTATTGTTATTTCAGGCTGAATGACCGCTTCCGGCTTGTTGCTTCACTCGATGAGACACCGGGTTATACCATCTTCCGTTATGACAGCAGGAAGGAGAAGCTGACTCTTGAGAGGGATTCCTCAGGTGTGGAGCATCCGGGTGGCTTCTTCCCGCTCTTTGACCTCTTTGTTGCTGAGGGAAGTGAGACGGAGGTCTTTGACGGCTGGTTCCTGGCTATGGGCATAAGAGCGAGAACCGGGAAAAAAACGGCAGGTTATTCCAGCTGGTATAACCGCTATCAAGATATTACTGAAGATACTATCCGGGAGGATCTTGAAGGCTGCAAAAGCCTCTTTTCTCCGGGAGACCTCTTTCAGATTGATGACGGATGGGAGCCGAAGGTAGGGGACTGGCTGGAAACGGACAGTCTCAAATTCCCGAACGGGCTCAAAGGTATGGTTGAAGAAATACATGCCTCTGGCTTCAAAGCTGGACTTTGGCTTGCTCCTTTTGTTGCTGAAAAGGATTCTCTCCTCTTCAAGAAGCATCCGGACTGGCTTCTCAAAGTGGAGGGTAAGCCGTGGTGCTGTGGTTGCAATTGGAGCACTTTCTATTCTCTCGATATAGATAATCCTGCAGTGCTTGAGTATTTGGAGAAGGTCTTTGATCGTGTACTCAATGATTGGGGATTTGATCTTGTAAAACTTGATTTCCTCTATGGAGCTGCTCCATTCGGCAATGAAAAGGAGAGCCGTGCGGGCAGAATGTACCGAGCCATGCGACTTCTCCGGGCCTGGTGTGGCGAAAAGCAGATTCTGGGGTGTGGTGTTCCTGTAATGCCTGCCTTCGGAGTGGTTGATTATTGCCGTGTCAGCTGTGATGTGGGCCTGGACTGGGATGATGTGTGGTATATGCGTCACTTCCACAGGGAACGGGTCTCTACAAGGCAGGCTATCAACAACACCCTTTTTCGCCGTCAGCTCAATGGCCGTGCTTATGGCAGTGACCCTGATGTTTTCTTTCTCAGGGATGAGAACTGCCATCTTACTCTGGAACAGAAACATGCCCTTTCCACAATAAATGCCCTTCTTGGTAATGTCTTCCTCACTTCCGATATGCCGTCGCATTATACTCAAGACCAGAGAGCGGAGTATAAGAACCTCCGCACATTGTTCGAGAATGCAACAGATGTAAAGGTAGAGACAGAAAAAGACATAGTCAGGGTTCAATATTTCCTCTATGGAGAACAGAGGAAGCTGGAGCTCAGAATCCCCGAAAAGAAAGCTTGAGGGACTTTTTAAGCAAAAGGTGGCAAAACATGGTATAAAAATCATGCAAAAGGTGGCAAAACAAGCTTTTTGTCCTCAATCATCTTGACTCCGAAGCGAAAGCTGACAGATATGAAAATACCTTCGAGTGGCTGAAAGCAGCCGGTGTTGCCATCCCTGTATACAATGCAGAGGAACCGGTCCTTCCTTTGAGACTCAGTGAGAAATCTACACTTTTCAAACTATTTCTCTCGGATGTCGGTCTTCTTTGTTCAATGTATGCTGACTCTATCCAGTTGCGTCTGCTCAGCGGGGAGACAGATATTAACTACGGAGCTGTCTATGAGAATTTTGTCAGCCAGGAATTGAGGGCGCATGGCTTTGAGAGACTCTATTATTTCAAGAGCCGTAAACAGGGAGAAGCCGACTTCCTTATAAGCCGGGGGAAATGCTGATGTTCATCCAGCGGGAAGTCATTCCTTCCGATATGACTTACACCCCAGATATCAGCATATTGAGAGCGCCACAATGAGGCTTGAATCCCCAAATGTCCGAAAATAGATAAAAAAAGATAAATTTGCTCGAAAATGCTCCAAAATGGTGTTAAAGTAGCAAAGAAACCGGATAATTCTAAGCTGAATGAACACAAAAAAGGGAGAAAACAGATGAATACAGGCAATAATGGTGCAAAAATCCTTGCTGTTGCCGGTAAGGGAGGTGTTGGCAAAACCTCGCTTTCAGCAGTCATGGTCAAGCTTCTTGTCGCCGCATATCCGAAGAAGCGGATTCTGGCCATAGATGCAGACCCGGCAGTCGGCCTTTCCACTGCTTTGGATGTGGACGTGAAACTCACGATAGATGATATACGCAAAGAGGTTGTTGCCAACGCTGAGGAAGGAAATACAAAGGCCGCAATTGAGCTATTGGGGGAAGCAAGATACCGTATTTTTGACGCACTTGTCGAAAAGGACGGTTTTTCTTTTATCGCAATCGGAAGGCCGGAGGCGGCAGGCTGCTACTGCAAGGTCAACAGTTATCTCAAGGAGGTCATCGCCCTTCTTGCCGAGAATTATGATTACATCGTAATCGACGGAGAAGCGGGGATAGAGCAGATTAACCGCCGTGTCATGGAAAAGGTGACCCATCTCATTCTTGTTACCGATTCTTCAAAGAAAGGTACCCAGGTTGTGAAGACCATCAAAGAGGTGGCTGACGAACTTGTGATGTATGACAAGATCGGTGTGATTGCAAACCGGCTTCCGGATCTCAATGTCAGGGAATATATGGATGTTGGTGATATACCACTACTTTCCTGTATTCTCTCAGATGCCGCTTTGTCTGAGTTCGACCTCAGAGGAAAGAGCGTATTTTATCTGGATGATGATGCTGCAATTGTCAAAGGGGCAAGGGAAGCCCTGGTCAGGATAGGAATCCTGGAAGAGTAAAGGGAGGCCGCTTTGAAGGACCTGAAACATTTATATTATTTTGAAAGACTGTTGGAAGATGCCAACAATGAACTTGTGCGGAAGGCTCAGAGTGAGGGGCTCAAATGCATTGCAACGACCTGTGAGAATGTGCCCGAGCCACTTTTGAATCTTCCCGGGGTTTTCTCCGTAAGGCTCCGTGCACCGCGTACCGGCTCAATGGACATGGCCACCTATTACATGACAAGTTTCCTCTGTGAATACAGCAGGGCACTCCTGGAAAGAGCCATAGAGGGCGGTTACAACTTTGTCGACGGCATTGTTACTCCTGACGGATGTTCAATGATGAACCGCTGTGTGGAGAACATGGAACTTTTGAAGACAATGGGGGGAGGTAAGGACGGATTCTTCTGGGAATACATGGAAATCCCGCAGAAGAACGATGAGAATGCACTTGAGATGTATACCCTGCAATGCCGTAACCATATTCTCAAGCCACTCTCTGAAAAGTATGGAATCGACACATCGGATGAGGCTATCAGGAAGGCAGTGAACGAGCACAATGAAGTGTGCCGTCTGATCCGTCAGATCGGAGACTATCGAAAGGATTCAAGGCCGCGTGTCACAGGCTATGAGTTCCACATTCTCAACCTGGTGAGCTATGTGGCCCCGAAGTATCTGATTATTGATGCACTTAGGGAGACGCTCGAGGAAATCAAAACAAGAGAACCGGACAGGGCTGACAAGTACCGTGCCCGTGTCGTCTTTGTCGGCTCTGAGGTCGACGATGTTGATGTGATAAAGCTTGTGGAGGAATCGGGTGCCTATGTATGTGCTGACCGTTTCTGCTACGGTTCTCTTCCCGGACGTGATGAGATTATCCTCACTGAGGGAGAGGATGTAGTGAGAGAGATATGCCGCTCTGTCCAGCAAAGGGCACAGTGCCCACGTTATTGGGATATGGCAAAGATGATAGGAAGGCGTGATTACGTTGCGTCCCTTGCCAGGGAGTACGGGGCGGACGGAATTATCTACGAACAGATGAAGTTCTGCGATCCGTGGGCTTATGAGCGTATGATTGGTACAATCGTCCTCCGTGACGAGCACGGCTATCCGGTACTTGCCGTTGACAGACCGTATTCCATCGGCTCCTCCGGGCAGATGCGTACACGTGTACAGGCATTTGTGGAGAGCATTGAAATCAAGAAAATCCAGGGAGGAAAGAAATAATGGCAAAGGAAATAGGCAGAGAGGCGCTCGGCAGATTTTTCTCCGATGGTAAGGTACGTAAGAGACGTGAGTGGCGTGGAATTAGGGATACCTTCTACGATTACACGCGCTGGCTTTATATAATGAAGCAGCTTGCAGGCTTCATCATCAAGCCGAGAAATATAAAGGCCATGTTCCGCTACCGCTGGATGGCAAATTACCTGGCAGTCCCGATGATGGTCGATAAGCATACACAGGGTCTTCGCGGGCCTTATTTGAGAATGTGCCATCTCGAGCAGGATTTGGTTGTCTATGATGTTGCAAAGCTGTTGGACAATATCTTTCGCGGAGACAGGCGTATAGGGAATGACAAGAAATTCTCAAAGAAGGTTGTCCTTGTGGATGAGAACGAGATGACTGCAGTCATGATGGGATTCCCGACTTTGAAGGGACTCTCCCGTGAGACGCCATCGACATATGTTCCTGTCCTTCTGAATCAGACTGCAGCACTCCATTACATTGATGTGGCACAACAGTTCGGACTTGCGGGGGACGTGTGCCCGATGCCCGAGGCGGAACTTGGGGTTTCCATCGACGATGATGCCCCCGTTCTTGGTGCTTGTGCCGTACAGTGCAATACGACATGTGACGGTTCCCTTATGGGCAACGGTGCCATTGCCAAGAGACTGGAACTTGAGGACGGGATCCCGATTTTCCAGCTTGCTGCACCACTACGCCACAGGGAGGATGATGTCCAGGAATACGCAGCACAGGAGATCAGGAACTGTATCGCATTCATCGAAGAGAAGACCGGCGAGAAATGGGACTGGAAGTACTACTTTGAGTGTGCTAAGCGTGTCAACGAGTCCACCAGACACCGTATGGAGTGGCTCGATATGAACAAGACAGATTACCCGCAGGTCTTCGGCTCCAACCTTGCACTCTATACTGAGACCAACTATATGGCCATATGTGGAAAGGTGCCTGAGTTTGTGAATGTGGACCGTAAGCTTACAGCTCTTGCCAACAAGGCATATAAAGAGAAGAAGATGATGGCAAGGGAGTACCGTCACCGTGCAATCGTATGGGGCGTGCAGTCTCACTTCTACATGGACTTCCTGCTCTGGATTCTGAATTGCTGGGGAATTGTTCCGCTCACTGACATGCTTAGTATGGTCAATACCGATATGATTGCCGAGGAAGATACCCCGGAAAACCGTGAAAAGGCTTATTATGACATGGCTTGGCTGACAGAGAACATGATCATGAGAAACCGCACACACGGTGGCTACAAGGTCCTCCTTGATGACCTCTGGGAGTATTGTGAGGAGTTCAATGCAGACATGGTTATCCTCTGGGAGCATATGGCATGCAAGGCCCTTGATGGTATGCACGGCCAGTTTGAGGAGAAGGCAAGGGAGAAGGGCATCCACCTTGTGTGGGTGACACATGACCTCTTTGACCCGAGAATCGTCTCCCGCCAGGGGGTGCGTGACCAGGTCAACCGTTATATGAGAACTGTATTCAAAGAAGAGCCCTTGGATCCGTCACTGGAAGTGTTACCCGACGAGCATTCATGGTAAAAAAGGAGAAAAGAGATGAAATATTATGGCGGATGTGATTCCGGATCAACTTATACAAAGTGTGTGATAATCGACGAGACAGGGAAGATGGTGGCAGATGTCACGCTCCGCAGCCGTATAAACGCGGTCCTTTCCTGCGAAGAGTCCATTGAAAAGGCAGTGGCCCAGGTTCCTGCTCTGAAGTCGGCCAAGGACCTTTCCTACCTGGTGGGTACCGGATACGGACGTAACAAGGTGCCTTCTGCAGATGAGAATATCTCGGAGATTTCCTGTCATGCCATGGGTGTGCATGTGGCGGACCCTACTGTCAAGGCCATTATCGATATCGGGGGACAGGACGTGAAGGGAATAGCCATTGACAAGGACGGGACTGTCTTGAACTTTGCCATGAATGACAAGTGTGCAGCAGGAACGGGACGTTTCTTTGAGGCTATGGCAAAGGCATTCGAGATGGACCTCTCCGAATTCTCGAAGCTTTCCCTTAAGGCAAAGAATGTGATTCCAATCACATCACAATGCACCGTGTTTGCGGAGTCGGAGGTTATCTCCCTCGTCGGAGAGGGTAAGCCCATGGACGAGATCGCCGCTGGAATTGAGCTTTCGGTTGCTAAACGATGTTTTGTTATGGCGAAGAAGGCCGGTGCTGTCGATTCCATCACCCTTACCGGCGGATGTGCAAAGAATGACGGATTGAAGAAAGCCATTGAAAAGGTATTGAATCTCCGTGTCATCGAACTTGCGATAGACCCGCAATTGATGGGGGCTCTCGGAGCTGCAGAGTTTGCACGCCAGAAGGGCATGGCTAAGGAAGGGAAGGTATAATATGGCATTATTATTACACATATTGTTGATTGTCCTTATTGTATTGGCTTCTCTCTTTGTCTTGAGTTTCATTGTTTATTTCTTCAATCTCGATATGAAACTCACTTCGGCAATCGAACCGCTTTTAGAGAAGCATTATGATAAGATTAAAAGAGACACTCATCTATGAGGCTCTATGACGAGATTATCTCGGGCGTCCTTTCGTCCCTTGAAGGAAAGGAGAAGAGAGAACTCCCGGTCGGAGAAGAAGCACGAACCTGGCATGAGGAAGAGAGGGCGATGATGATCCTCAAGAATGATATGGCGTATGAACTGGGAGGAAGCGGACTTCCTGCCGTGGGAAACACTTTGCTCACAGCCGATATCAACCTTGTGCCGGAAGATGGAATTACCCTGGTCGGGAAGGACCTCCCCGAGATTACAGCCGACAGCCCGTATGCAAGAATTGCCCTTGTGCGTGTCAGGCCGGATTCTGTCGGAGAAGGGAACAGGTTATATAACACAGTGCAGAATATCGGGTATTTCCGTTACCACATCTTTCCCTCGGGCTTTATGCTTCGTGTCTCGTCATCCCTTGGGAGGGAGAGTGTGCGAATATCGTCAGATGCGCTTTCTCACGGACTCGATTTTACAGCTGTCGGGAATATTATGCTGAAGGCAGTAAAACGTTATCGGGAAGTTGAAGCGGCACGGATTATCTTTGTCACAGACCCTGACGCAGACTACACAGTATTCCAAAGCGGGGTGAAGAAGGCTGGAGAGATTACCTCAGCCATCGACCATATGCTGAAGGAAGTCAATATGGACTGTTCTTCATGTGGACTCCAGGAAGTATGTGATGAGGTTGAGGAATTGAGGGAAATTCATTTTGGCATAAATGAAAATAATGTATGAAAAAAACTGGGCATCTGGTATGCTGATAGTAAGTAAGGAGAAGAGGAAGGTACAGACATGGACATGAATAAGTACAATGAGTGGCCTGCGAATCACAAAGGCGACAAGAACCCGAGTCCGAAGATTATTGCTCTTGGGAAACGTATTACGGATGTTGCCAAGCATATGATTGGCGGCGTTACTGTGGAGGATCCTGAGTATTGGGGACTGGCAGAGATCATCACTGAGGAAATGGCAGAAGTCGGACTGACTATGAAGAAACGTGTGCATTACACGTTTGACCAGCTCTGTGAGATGAACAAGGACAAGGTGAAGGAAAAAGGAAGGGACGGATTCCAGAAGTTATTGGATGAAATGTCTTATGTCGGCCTTCTGGAGTATGATTACGGCTACCATTACGACCACAACGGCCGTACGGCACCTCAGTCTGAGAGACGCTACACACTTCCGATGTTTGTACCCGGTTCTGCTGAACTCTTCAACATGGAAGAGGTTCCCGGGGACCTTAACAAGAACCCGAGACTCGAGAAGCATCCCGACGTTGCTGCATTCTTTGAACGTATGACTTACATTCCTCTGGAAGGAATTACCCAGATGGTGCCGCCGGGAGGTGCAGGGGTCGGTATGCATGTCATCCCTGTCGAGAAGGCAATATCGATGGAGAGCAAAGCTGTTGACATCGAGAAGCTGTCCTATTGGCTGAGCAAGTATGAAGGAAAGATTGGTGTAGGACGTTGTTCCTGCCGTGCATCACGTAAGGCAATCGGCGAAGGTGTTGCAGATGATGATGCTGAATGGTGTATAGGTGTCGGCGACTTTGCTGACTATTGCCGTGAGACTGGAAAGGGCCACGACATAACAAAAGAGGAGGCACTTGCCATCCTCAAGAAGGCCGAGGACAACGGCTTTGTGCACCAGATTACAAATATTGACGGTGAGAACAAGATCTTCGGTATTTGTAACTGTAACGTGAATATCTGTAACGCACTCAGAACTTCACAGCTTTTCAATACCCCGAACATGTCACGCTCGGCATACGTTGCCCATGTTGACAAGGATAAGTGTGTTGCATGCGGCCGCTGTGTTGAGTATTGCCCTGCAGGTGCAACAAGACTGGGACAGAAACTGTGCAAGAAAGACGGCACTGAGGTGAAATACCCGAAGCAGCTCCTTCCGGACAGGGTGAAATGGGGAAAGGAATACTATGATTATGATTATAGGGACAACAACCGTATAAATACCCATAAGACAGGTACTGCACCATGTAAGACAGCATGTCCTGCACATATTGCCGTACAGGGATACTTAAAGAAGGCTGCACAGGGTAAGTATGATGAGGCTCTGGCTCTGATCAAGAAGCAGAACCCGTTCCCTGCTGTATGCGGACGTGTCTGTAACAGACGCTGTGAGGATGCATGTACCAGGGGAACCATTGACGAGCCGATTGCAATCGATGCAGTGAAACGCTTCATCGCAGACCGCGACCTCAATGCTGAAACCAGGTATATTCCTCCAAAAGTTGTTGCCGGCAGTATTCACAAGAACGGCTGGGATGAGAAGATTGCCATCGTCGGAGGTGGCCCGGCAGGACTCTCATGTGCATTCTATCTGGCTGAGAGAGGCTATAAGCCTACAGTATTTGAAAAGAATGAATACGCAGGCGGTATGCTCCGCTACGGTATTCCGTCATACAAGCTCGAGAAAGATGTCATCGAGGCTGAAATTGATGTCATCCGTGAGATGGGCGTTGAGATCAGGACAGGTGTGGAAGTCGGCAGGGACGTCACACTGGCTGAACTCAGAAAGCAGGGCTACAAGGCATTCTACATTGCCATCGGATGCACCGGCGGTCGCCGCCCCGGAATCCCGGGAGATAATGCAGAAGAGACATTCACTGCAATCGATTATCTTAAGAAGGCTAATTGCGGCGGGGCAGAATTCACAGGAAGAGTTGTGATTGTAGGTGGAGGAAATGTTTCCATCGATGCTTCACGTGTCAGCAAGAGAAACGGTGCCCAGTCGGTTATCCAGCTCTCCCTTGAGTCAGAGAATGAAATGCCTGCAGCAAAGGAAGAGGTGAAGGAAGCAAGAGAAGACGGTGTCGACATCAGATGCGGATGGGGACCGAAGGAGGTTCTCGTCAAGGACGGCAAGGTGAGCGGTATCGTATTCAAGAAGTGTGTCTCCGTATTTGAAGAAGTGGACGGCAGAAAGAAGTTCGCTCCGAAATACGATGAGAATGAAACCATCACACTCGAATGTGACCGCGTAATCTTTGCTATCGGGCAGCAGTCTCTGTGGGGAGACCTCCTTAAGGGTGAGAATGTTGAGTTCAAAGGTCCGGCTCTTGTGGCAGACGGACTTACCTACCAGGTGAAAGGAGCCCCGGATCTCTTTATCGGTGGTGATGTCATGACAGGACCCAAGTTCGCTATCGATGCTATCGCAGCAGGACATTGGGCTTCAGAATCATTGCATAGATATGTGCAGAATGGTCATATGACAATCGGTCGCAACAAGTGGGAATTCATTGAACTTAATAAGGGTGACATCCTCGTTGAGAGCTACGACAACTCCTCCCGCCAGGAAGAAGGATTCGACAGCGTAGCCGGCAGTGACCCCTTCAGGGACGGTCATGTCGCACTTACTGAAGACCAGGTTAAGATTGAAACATCACGCTGCCTTGGCTGTGGAGCTACAATTGTTGACCCGAACAAGTGTATCGGATGCGGTGTATGTACAACCAAGTGTGAGTTTGATGCTATCACCCTCCACAGGGAACATCCTGAGTGTTCAACAATGATTACTGCAGAGGATAAGTTCAAGGCAATCCTTCCTTATCAGCTGAAGCGTGCTGTCAAGATTGTGTTCTCGCCGAAGACTGCTGAGGAGAAGGCACAGATCAAGGCTGCCAAGGAAAAGAAGTCACGAAGCTGAAATATTCTTAGGTGATTTGAGTTAAGTTTTGTTGCCAATAGACTACACCAATGGTCTATTGGCATAGCTTTTGAGACATAAAGTAAGGTACCGTCCGGTACAGAGAAATCAGCAACCACGGGTTTTGCTGAGAAGGAGTTTAACAATGAATATGAAGAGAATCATGCTTCTCCTTTTTGTGTTAATTGCTCTTATCTTTATGTCTTCATGTACAAAGACATCAATGCGTGAGCACGATAAGGAGAGTGTCGTGATTGCAATCGGCTCTGAGCCCGAGACCCTTGATCCGACCCGGGGATGGGGACACGGGAATTCCCCTATCGTGCAGAGTACGCTTGTAAAATATAACGCTGATCTCGAGTTTGAGAATGACCTTGCAACTGGCTATGAGCTCTCTTCAGACGGACTTGTGTGGAAATTTACAATCCGGGATGACGCAAAGTTCACCGATGGTGTGAAAGTCACGGCAGCAGACATCGCCTTTACTCTTCAAACAGCAAAGGAGGCACATGGTTCTGTTGACCTGACATACATGGAGAGTGCTGTTGCACTTGATGATACTACAGTGGAAATCCATCTCTCTTCTCCTACTTCCATCTTTCTCAACACACTTGCTTCCATAGGAATTGTTCCCGAGCATGCGTATGACGAAAATTACGGCCTCCATCCGATTGGCTCCGGACCGTATAAGTTTGTTGAGTGGAAGCCACAGGAGCAGATTATTTTCACAGCAAATGAAGATTATTACGGGCTCGTTCCATCTATAAAGAATGTGACGGTGGTGTTCATGAGTGAGGATGCCGCCCTTGCTGCTGTCCAGGCTGGTGTTGTAGATGTTGCCTACTCAACTGCCACTCTCGGCAATATTAAAGTGGACGGGTATCATGTGGAGGCAATTGCCTCTGCCGACAACCGTGGCTTCACACTGCCCCTTTCCCCAAGGGAAGGTAAAACAACTTCTACTGGTGCCCCGATAGGAAACGACGTCACATCGAATATTGAGATCCGGCAGGCTATCAGCTACGCGCTCGACAGAGAGCAGATTGCAGATGTTGTTCTCAACGGGTTTGCCCGTCCCGCCTATTCTGAAAATGACGGTATGCCGTGGAATAATGAGGACGTTATAATCGAAACTGATAGAGATTATGCGAAGAAACTTCTCTCAGATGCCGGCTGGCTCGATACCGATGGTGACGGCATAGTTGAGAAAGACGGGCTCAAAGCTGAATTTACGTGCGTATATCCTACAGGCGATTCTGTCCGGCAGGCTGTTGCCATGGCCTCTAGCGAGCAGCTCTTGACAGTTGGCATAAAGATGCACGTTCAGGGCATGAGCTGGGATGAGATAATGGGCGTTATGTTCAGTGAAGCAGTTATTATGGGGTGGGGTGCCGCTAATCCGAATGAGACCTACTACCTCTACCGCTCAGAGGGCGCTTACCTCGATGATTTCTATAACCCGGAAGGCTACATGAGTGAATTGACTGACAGCTATCTTGAAAAGGCAATGTCTGCATTGACAGCAGAAGAAGCCAATAGATATTGGAAGAAGGTGCAATGGGACGGCACAACCGGGACTGCCATGAAGGGTGAATGTCCCTGGGTATGGATTGTCAATCTCGACCATGTGACTTATGTCCGTGACGGCCTCTCGATTGGAACTCAGCCTGTTCACGGCCACGGCCACGGACTACCATTGATTCAGAATCTCTCTCAGTGGCGATGGAGTGAATAGAGGTCGGGAATGAAAGGAAAAACGGGACGTCTGGTTTGGACCGCCTTAACTTACACTTTGAAGATTTTATCCCTGCTTCTGGCGGTGAGCATCATTTCCTTTGCCCTGGTTCTGGCGTCTCCCCTTGATCCTGTGAGCCAGTACATATCGGGACTGGGGAGAGCGGTATCACCAGAGCAGCGCCTGGAAATAGAGGAATACTGGGGAGTAAATAAACCTCCCCTTGAGAGGTATTTCTCCTGGCTAAAGGAACTTCTTAAAGGCAATCTGGGCCATTCTCTGATCTACCGCCGTCCTGTTATAGATGTAATTGGTGAGCGTTTTGTCAATTCACTGGCCCTGATGGCATGTGCATGGCTAATATCTGGAGTGACGGGTTTCTTCCTTGGATGTGTCATGGGAATGAACAGGGAGAGGAGACTTGACAGGATACTTAAGAGGCTATGTTATATCCTAAGCTCTGTCCCGACATTCTGGCTGGGACTGGTATCTCTTCTGGTCTTTGGGGTGTGGCTTGGGTGGTTTCCCGTCGGCTTCTCCTCCCCCGTCGGTGTCCTCAGTGCGGATGTGACGCTCTGGGAGAGGATCTATCATCTGATTCTCCCTTCCTTTACTTTGGGTATGATCTCTTTTGGAGAGGTAGCACTTCATACACGTCAGAAGCTGATTACTGTTCTTTCAAGTGAATACGTCCTCTATGCAAAAGCAAGAGGAGAAGGTAGGTGGACAATCCTCTTTCGTCACGGGATAAGGAATATCATGATTCCGGTATTGACGATACAGTTCTCATCCTTTGCCGAGCTCTTCGGCGGCTCTGTCCTTGCTGAAAACGTCTTCAGCTACCCCGGACTCGGAAGTGCCCTCTCGAGGGCAGGCCTTGAGGGGGATGTGCCGCTGCTCTTGGGTATAACACTCTTTTCTGCCCTGTTTGTATCAACAGGGAATATGATAGCAAATCTCCTCTATGGGGTGGTGGACCCGCAAATCAGGAAGGTGGGAGAATGAGAAGGCTGAACTACCGCAGAAAGGCCGTCATTCTGGCGTCTCTCATTTTTCTCCTCCTTGTTATTGTTTATATCGCTGGCATAGTCATCAGTGAGGATGCTGTGACGGGGAGTTTTCTGGATGCCGGCGAGTCCCCAAGCCTGGAGCATCTTTTCGGGACCGATGCATTGGGGCGTGACCTCTTTCTCAGGACAATAAAAGGACTCTCTCTCAGTATTACGGTGGGACTCACTGCATCTGCTCTCAGTGGAATTCTTGCTATCCTTGTAGGACTGGGAGTTGCAACAGGTTCAAAAGCTGTGGATGCATTTATAAACTGGATTATTGACCTGGTGATGAGCGTTCCCCATACAATTGTGATTATCTTAGTCTCCTTTGCCCTCGGTAAGGGAATGACTGGTATGGTCGCGGGTATTGCTGCAACACATTGGTGCACACTGGCGAGGCTTGTCAGAGGGGAGATTTTAGAGCTCAGGTCCCGGCAATACATTGCATATTCGAGGAGAAACGGGAAGTCCGGCAGGTGGATTTTTATCCACCATATGATGCCACATCTCATTCCGCAATTCACTGTATCGCTTATCCTGATGTTTCCCCATGCAATCCTTCATGAGGCCTCTGTCTCGTTTCTGGGATTCGGCCTTTCACCGGAGAAGTCGAGTATAGGGATAATCCTCTCCGAGAGCATGCGCTATCTCTCGGCAGGGATGTGGTGGGGAGCAGTATTACCCGGTGTGACACTTCTGGTGACTGTGCTTCTATTTGACAGGCTTGGAAATTATCTTTTGATGATTCTTGATCCGTACAGCGCTGAGGAATAGGGGGATTACCATGGAACAGAAGAGAGAAACATTACTTGAAATACATAATCTTTCCGTCTCCTTTCGTATGTATGGCAGTGGACTGGAGCAGAGGGAGCTGAAGGTCATATCTGATTTGTATCTGACGGTAAGACCGGGGGAGATAGTTGCTGTAGCCGGTTCGTCCGGGTCGGGCAAAAGTCTGCTTTCCCAGGCTATTCTCGGCCTTCTTCCTGATAATGCGACGGTGCAGGGACACCTCCATTACAAGGGGGAGGAATTGACAGAAAAGCGTCAGAGAGAGCTTAGCGGAAAGGAGATTGCCCTCGTTCCGCAGTCAGTGAACTACCTCGATCCCCTGATGAAGGTCGGAAGGGAGGCTGACGGACATCATAGACCCCGGCAGACGGAGAAAAGGAGAAAACTCTTCAAGCGTTTCGGGCTTCCTGAGTACACAGAGAAGCTGTATCCTTACCAGCTTTCGGGAGGCATGGCACGGCGGGTGCTGGTCTCTGCAGCATTGGTTACAGATGCAGAACTTATCATTGCTGATGAACCGACACCGGGAATGAGTCTGAACGAGGCCCTTGAGGCATTGAAAATGCTGAGGGAAATTGCGGATGCGGGGAAATCTGTCATATTGATCACTCATGACATTGACCTCGCGTTTGAATTTGCTGACCGCGTGGCTGTCTTTTATGCGGGAACTACAGTCGAGATAGCTCCTTCCTCTGATTTCAAGGCAGGTCCTGATGCATTGAGGCACCCCTATTCAAAGGCTTTGTGGCGAGCCCTCCCCCAAAACGGATTTGAGCCCATCCCAGGCTTCCAGCCTTATGCGGGAAATCTTCCCACGGGGTGTCTCTTTGCTCCACGCTGTCCGTACAGAAAGGAGAAATGCGAGAGTAATGTTCCCCCGGTGAGGGAAGTCAGAGGTGGGGAAGTGAGGTGCTTTTATGGCTCTTGAAGCAAGAAATGTCTATTTCAGATATAACCGGAAACAGCCGTGGGTAATCGAGAACATGAGCATAAGAATAGAGAAGGGAGAGCGTGTTGCAATCTTTGCGCCAAGCGGTTATGGAAAGACAACATTGTCTCTTCTTCTTGCCGGTTATCTTAAGCCGGAAGAGGGAGAGATTCTCCTTGACGGAAAACCGCTTCCTCTGAAAGGTGTATGCCCCGTGCAATTGATCAGCCAGCACCCGGAGAAGGCAGTCAATCCCCGCTGGAGGATGGAAAAGGTTCTCGAAGAGTGCGGCTTAGTCAGACTGGATCTCCTGGATGCACTGGGAATTGAAAGAGCATGGCTTAAACGCTTTCCGAGGGAGCTTTCCGGCGGGGAGATGCAGAGGTTTTGTGTGGCAAGGGCTCTCATGAGCGGGGCGGATTATCTGATATGTGACGAAATCAGCACCATGCTGGATGTCATCACCCAGGCCCAGATTTGGCACTTTGTGCTCTCAGAGGCGGAGAGACGGGACATGGGGTTAATTGCTGTGACTCATAACAGACACCTTATAGAGCGTATTGCTTCCCGGACAATTGACCTTACTGCTGAATGGTGATTCCTGTCATCTTTTGCAGAATAATTGTAAAATTCTTGCAATAATATACATTATTTGCATAGATATACACTTTTCATGCATATAGAAAAACTCTATACTTCACCCTAATAGGAGATATTCCATGAAGAAGATTTTAACTTTACTGCTTGTCGTTTTAACAGTTTCTTCCCTTTTTGCAGGAGGTGCGAAGGAGAGTTCCTCTGTCGATAATTCCCTGAAGAACGTACAGGAGAAAGGGAAATTCGTACTCGGACTGGATGATTCATTCCCCCCGATGGGATACCGCGATGAAAACGGGGAAATCGTCGGATTCGATGTCGATACAGCGAAAGAGGTGTGTAAGAGGCTTGGCGTTGAGCTTGTGACACAGCCGATAGACTGGGCTGCCAAGGAGCAGGAACTCCAGACAGGCAATATTGACTGTATCTGGAACGGCTTCACAATCACACCCGAAAGACTTGAAGCTATGACATTCTCCGACCCCTATGTTGATAATGCCCAGGTTGCTGTTGTTAAGATATCTTCGGGTATCGAGAGCCTCTCGGATCTGAAGGGAAAGGTAATCGGAGTCCAGGCAGGCTCATCTGCTGAAGACGCAATTGATGATGCTGAAGGTTTCAGGGATAGCGTCAAGGAGGTTGTTGAGTTCAAGGACAATCTCACTGCATTGATGGACCTTGAAATCGGGGGTGTTGATGCCGTAATCATGGACCTCCTTGTTGCCAATGATAATATTGCCCGCTCTGGTAAGGGTATATTCAAGGTCCTTGATGAGGGACTTGCAAATGAGGAGTACGGAATCGGCTTCAGAAAGGGTGATATTGCCCTGAGAGATGCTGTCCAGAGTGCACTCAATGACATGGCAGCCGACGGGACATTGGCTGAAATTGCCACCAAGTGGTTCGGTGCCGATATTACCGTTGTAGGAAAATAAACTATGGAGAAGATGTTGCTGCAGCTCCTCGAGGGGATGTTTGTCTCGCTGAAGGTGTTCGTGCTTACTCTTGTATTCTCATTGCCTCTGGGATTTGTTGTCTGCAGGGGCAAGATGAGTAAATTCAAACCCCTTTCATTCATCGTGGATCTTTATATCCAGATAATGAGGGGGACTCCTCTTATCCTGCAGCTGATTTTCTTCTATTTCGCACCATATTATATCTTCGGATTTTCTTTCCAGCGCTTCACTGCTGCAATTATTGCTTTCACTATCAACTATAGTGCCTATTTTGCGGAAATCTACCGTTCCGGATTCCAGGCAGTCGACAAGGGTCAGTATGAAGCAAGTACGGTTCTTGGGTTCAGTAAAGGCCATACCTTTTTTCATATCATATTGCCGCAGGTGATGAAGACAGTTATGCCCTCTCTTGGCAATGAGGTTATTACGCTTGTAAAAGATACTGCGCTTGCCTCCACAATAGGGGTCATAGAACTCTTCAGGGTAGCCCAGACATCTGCTTCAAGGGTTTTCTCGACAATGCCGATTTTTATCGCAGGAATCTTTTATTTTATAGCCAATTACATTGTCTCGAAGGTCTTTGCGCTTATTGAGAGCAAGCTTGATTATTATAATTAGGAGAAGGCTTATGGAAGAGATGATAAAAGCTGAGAACATAAGAAAGAGTTTCGGGAATACTGAGGTACTTAAAGATATATCATTTAGAGTTACAAAGGGTGATGTGCTCTCTGTCATAGGCCCTTCCGGATCGGGTAAATCAACACTTTTGAGAATTATAACCCAGCTCGAGACAGCTGACGGGGGGTCGTTGTCGATAGCCGGAGAGAGTCTTTTTGAGGACAGGAACGGAGTTGCTGTATATAGAAAGGAAAAAGAGAGGAAACGCATTGCATTGAGAACAGGACTTGTCTTCCAGAACTTCAATCTCTTTCCGCATTTCTCTGTCCTGAGGAATGTGACAGAAGCAGAGAGGGCTGTTCTCAAAATGGATAAGGCTGAAGCTGAGGAGAAGGCAATGGGTCTCTTGAAGCGGATGGGGCTGGAGGACAAGGCTGCCGCTTACCCATCAGAGCTTTCAGGGGGGCAGAAACAGAGGGTTTCCATAGCCCGTGCCCTTGCACTCGATCCGGAAGTTCTCTTCTTTGATGAGCCTACTTCTGCACTCGACCCTGAACTTACCCGGGAGATACTCAAGGTAATAAGGGACCTTGCAGAAGAGAAGATGACAATGGTTGTAGTTACCCATGAGATGAATTTTGCAAAGGGAATCTCCAATTGGGCAATCTTCATGGATAAAGGTGTCATCGTAGAGGAAGGAAGACCCGAGCAGGTCTTTGACTCTCCGGAGAAAGAGAGGACAAGAAAGTTCCTCTCCATGTTTGAGGATTGAAATCCAGCAACAAAGCATAAAACTGACACTTTCCCTTTTTTCTGTGATATAGTTAAAAGCGTTGTCACCGATGTGACAGCTTTTGATGTATGCTTGATTATTTTGGAAGACAGATTACATATTTAAGAATAAGCGTGACGGACAGATGCAACTACAGATGCGTCTATTGCATGCCACCTGAAGGTGTTCATATAGAGTCCCATGATGATATTTGCTCCTACGAGGAACTCAGGGACATGGCAGAAGCTGCGGTGAGGTGTGGCGTCAGGAAGATAAGAGTCACGGGGGGAGAGCCACTGGTCCGTCGTGGAATCACAGACTTCACAAGAATGCTGAAAGCTATTCCCGGAGTTGAGGAACTTTGCCTCACCACTAACGGTAGTCTTCTCCCGTCTTTAGCTAGAGAGCTGAAAGAGAGTGGAGTCGACAGACTCAATGTAAGCCTCGATACACTCCGCCCGGAGCGCTTTGAGAGAATAACACGGCTCGGGACACTCTCTGATGTACTGGACGGCCTGGAGGCTGCAGAAGAGGCCGGGTTCAGAAGAATTAAGATTAATTGTGTGCTCCTTGGAGGAGTCAATGATGATGAGATTCCCGATTTTGTGAATCTGACCAGAGATAAAGATTACCAGGTGCGATTTATCGAGAGGATGCCAATGGGATGCGGTGCCTCCTTTGGCACTTTTGTGCCTGCTTCGAGAGTGCTTGAACTTTCTCCTGAGTTGGAGGAAATTGAGCCTGAAGGGGTTGCAAGGAGATATAAAATCAAGGGGGCGAAGGGAGACGTCGGCCTCATAACCCCGCTTAGTCATGAGTTCTGCCCGGAGTGCAACCGCATAAGAATCACATGTGACGGAAGGCTTAAACCATGCCTTCATTCAAATAGCGAGATAGTGCTCAGGGGGCTTGAAGGAAAGGCCCTTGAAGATGCTGTCAGGAGTGGTATTATGGCAAAGCCCGAGCACCATCATCTTGTTGATGACGGGATTACCGGGACACACAGGACTATGAATGAAATCGGAGGCTAGAATGGAGTTGACACATTTTAATGAAGAAGGACGTGCTCACATGGTTGATGTGGGTTATAAGGCAGAGACAGACCGGATTGCACGTGCAGAAGCCATAGTTTATATGTCACATGAAACCATGGAGAAGATACAGTCGGGCTTGATAGGAAAGGGTGATGTTCTTGCCGTTTCCCAGGTTGCCGGGATTATGGCAGCGAAGAAGAACAGTGAGCTTATCCCCATGTGTCATCCCCTGCTGCTGACAAAGGTCGACATATCTTTCAGGACAGAGGACAGGGTGGGTGACAGCCACAGTGCTTCACTGCATATTTTCAGTGAAGTGCATTGCCATGGACAGACAGGTGTTGAAATGGAGGCTCTTACAGCAGTAAGTGTTGCTGCCCTCACTGTCTACGACATGTGTAAGGCCGTCCAGCGTGATATGATGATATCGAATATCCGTCTTTTGTATAAGGATGGTGGAAAGAGCGGAGTATATGAGGTGAAATAATGGCTGAAGTTGTTTCTGTTAATATAAGCGAGGTCAAGGGAGTAAGGAAGCATCCTGTTCCCTACATTGAAGTGAAATGCCACCATGGCATTGTCGGTGATGCCCACGCCGGAGACTGGCATAGACAGATAAGTCTCCTTTCTGAAGAGAGTATTGACACCATGCGCTCCATTTGCCCAGTCGAACTTGATGACGGGATCTTTGCGGAGAATATCAACACAAGGGGAATCGACCTTAAAAATCTCCCGGTGGGAACAAGACTTAAAGTCGGAGAGACAGAGCTTGAAGTGACCCAGATTGGAAAGGAATGCCATTCGGACTGTGCAATAAAGAAAGCAACAGGACGGTGTGTAATGCCGACAGACGGCATATTTACTGTTGTTATCAGGGAAGGCCGGATCCAGGCCGGGGATGAGATTGTAGTTCTTTCCTAACAGAACTCCGGGAAAGGCGTATATATCAATAAAAGAAAAGGAGAAATATATGGAAGAGAGAAAAGAACTAAAAAGTGCTCAAGAGCTCAGAGAACTCCTCGGAAAAGAGGGAATCATGATATCGGAGGAGAAAGCACAGAAGTATTATGATGCTTATAAAGCACATGGTGAAATAGGAGATGATGAGCTCGATTCAGTCTCCGGCGGAGGATGCTACACTAAAGACGGCCATCTATTGACGACTGTGGGCTACGGCTGCAAGTTCTACGAGAAAGAGGAAGATTTGGGTGGTGTTGACGGCACCTGCTATTGCTGCAAATATTGGCATAGAGATAATGCGACGGGTTTCACTTTGGTCGGGTCTCCACTCAAGTGTGACCATCCTAAAAATATGAGAAAATAACAAAAAGACAAGCGATTAGAAATTTCTGATAAAACATAGAAAAATCAAACACAAACCAATTAAAACGTCTGACTTTGAATTATTCTTCCCCCTTAACTATGTTTTTTATACCACTTTAGGGGGAGAAATGTTGAAAGAGTAATGTTTATACCATAAAATAGTGGCATGGCTGATAATAAAATAATCGGAAGAAAATATGAGCAGGAACTGCTGAAAGAGTACTTTGAGTCTCCAAAGTCTGAACTTGTTGCATTGTATGGACGGCGACGGGTCGGGAAGACTTATCTTGTCAAAACCTATTTTGATGAGAGTTTCGATTTTTGGTTTACAGGACTCTATAATGCAAATAAAAAGATGCTTTTGAAACAGTTCGGGCTGACCCTTTCAAGGTACAGTGGAATCAAATCTGCCTCTCCTGCGGATTGGTTTGAAGCATTCAGCAGCCTGACAGATTATCTTCTGTCGCTCAAAAAAGAGAGAGTCATTGTGTTTCTTGATGAACTGCCGTGGATGGATGGTCCGAAAAGTGATTTTCTCTCAGCGTTTTCATTCTTCTGGAATATGTGGCCTTCCTCAACTAAGCTGAAGCTCTTTGTATGTGGTTCTGCAACTACATGGATGATGGACAAACTGATAGGAGATAAAGGCGGTCTTTATGGAAGAGTCAGCAGGGCAATATATCTTTCTCCGTTTACATTGGGAGAGACGGAACAGTATCTGAAGGAGATGAAAGGCGTGATTCTTAACCGCTACCAGATACTTGAACTCTATATGATTATGGGAGGAATCCCTTATTATCTTGATATGCTCAGGGCAGATATCCCGCTGGCGGCGAATATAGATGAACTTTTCTTCAGGGAAGGGGCTCCATTGAAGGCTGAATTTGATTTTCTTTTCCGTTCCCTTTTCAAGGAGTCAAAGTCTTATAGAAAGGTTATTGAAACTCTGTCTGAGAAAATGTCCGGCATGAAACGGAAGGAAATACAGGAAGTAACTGCAATTGAAGGCGGAGAACTCTCCAAAATATTAGATAATCTATCATCCTGTGACTTTATAAGAAGATATGTTTCCATTGGAAAGAAAGAACGTGATGGGGTATATCAATTGACAGATCTCTTTTCTCTCTTCCATCTCAGGTTCGTCGAGAATAATAACAGCCAGGATCAGAACTTCTGGACAAATATGTCATCAAGTGGGGCAAAGAATGCCTGGACAGGATATGCTTTTGAGCGTGTCTGTCTCCACCACATCAAAGAAATAAAGGCAAAGCTTGGAATTCTTGGTGTTCTTACCAGTGTTTATTCATGGTATTCAAGGCCATTTACAGATAAGGATGGAACTCAGTGGAGTGGAGCCCAGGTCGACATGCTGATAGACAGAAATGACCAGACGATAAATTTGTGTGAGCTGAAATACTCTCTTGATGAGTTTGTAATAACAGGGGAATATGAAAAAAAGCTGAGGGAGAGACTTTCTCTCTTTAGACATGTCACAAAGACAAGAAAAGCATTGCTGCTTACATT
>CAVIAZ010000017.1:0-21389 GCA_963640795.1 bacterium
ACTCGTCAATGCGAACGTAGCTCAGTGGGAGAGCACTTCCTTCACACGGAAGGGGCCGCCAGTTCAATCCTGGCCGTTCGCATTTTTTTCTTTTATCAAGATTCTTGATTCTCTTTCTAATTTCATTATCTGGCAATCTTATTGTCTTCCCGTTGTTTTCTGCTAGCTTGAAAAGACAATGGCTGTATTCCTCTGTGGTGATGTAATTGCCTTCAAACAATTTATCCAGAAGCCCGAGGGTTTTAAGGATTGGGACCTTTTCTTCCTCTGCAGCTTTTCTGAGTGCTTTGTCTCATGTCAGTAATACAATGTTTCGGTTTTTTGCTATAGAAAGAGCAATCCTGTCCTGGATAGAGAGACGGGGATATATCTGTCCCCAGGAGTCAGCCATCATGAATTCTTCAATTGTTATTTCAACTCCGTTGAACTACTCCGGGGCAGAGCCCACGGAGATTCCTGCTTCCACAATAGAACTTTGATATCGCAGTTGTCCTTGATACCCAGAGGTCCTACCTCCACAGGCTTATGAGAGAGACCGTCTCTCCCACCGACGTCTGTCCCCTACGCCGAGCTGTTTCCCGCGTTCAGCCAACGCTTGTATTGTTTTCTAGTATCTCGCCAATCAGTGTTTGGTTCTCACAGGCTAATCGTCTCAATACCTATATGATTATAGCACACTTTGCAGAAAATTGTTAAGATAATTACGGCGTTTCTGTATCCCCACGCCAAAGATATTGAGTTTTAGAAACTTAGCTTTATAAAAGAGCATAGTCCGTCTTTTATTCTTTTGACTTCTTTGTGCTATACTTTCTGTATGAACGAAATGGAAAAAATTTTCTCTTATCTTTCAAATAGTGACAAAACCCTGGTCTTCACATCAGAGACAGCTGCAAGAAATGCACTCACTGCATTCATAGAAAGAAACCCCGGCAAGGCAGTCTTCCGGGACAGGGCAATAAGCTGGGACAGATTCCTTCTTTCACTTCTCGATACTGAAGGCAAAAGGGAAGTAACAAAGACAGAGAGAAAGCTGTTTGCTTATTCATTTCTGAAGAAGAACGGACTGGGCAGTCTCATGCACTATGCATGTGAGAGTTATCCGGAGAGCACCTTGAGCTATGCTTCATCCATTGCCGCCATACTCCCGTTCTTTCCCTCCCCGGATGATGCCATCCGCTTTGAAATACCTCATAATATGTTGCATGACGCAGACCTTTTAAGAGAAAGCTATACTCGATATCTCTCAGAAAACTCTCTGTATGAAAGAAATTATCTTAAGCCTGACTACTCAAAAATAGAGAAAGGGAGATTCGTTTTCGTCTTTCCAGAGACTTTCACATCCAATCTTGCCCGGGATATAATCCTCTCAGAAGGTATTGAAACAATTCCTTCTCCTTCCTCCTCATGTATCCCTCTTATTGAATACGAAAATTCAATCTCGGAAATACGCTCTGTGATGAGGGCGATTGAAAAGGACAGGGAGAAATACCCTGATTACGCTATTGCCATCACATCATCATCACTTTCAACATATAGACCATACCTTGAAAGTGAGGCCAAAAAGAGAGACATCCCACTGGTCTTTACTTCATCGAGGCCTCTCTCCGACTATCCGGAGGGAAGATTCATCAAAGAACTCTATGAAACATACAGCTCCAATTGGGCTTTTGAAGATACAAAGAAACTCCTTCTCAATCCGCTCTATCCTTTCAAGGATCGTGAGAGATACATAAACATAATGAGAAAGGCTGTTGACGGCAGAATGGAAGACAAGGGAATACGGAGCTGGATGAGCGTTCTTGACGGGGAGGAGAAAAATCTCTTCCTGGAACTTTATGATAAAACCTCACAAATAATGAAAAGCCGGAAAGGCAGGGAGGCACTACAATACATCAAGGAGTTCAGGGACAGGTTCTTCACCCCCGGAGAGTGGGATGAGGAGAACGACAGGGTATTCGGATCAATACTCGAACTTCTCATCACAATCGGCGACGAGGGAACTGACGACATCTTCAGACTCTTTGTTTCACTTGTCGGGGAAACGCAATATGTTGAAAGGACAGAAAACGAAAAGGGGATCAGAGTATATGCCTACCCTGCATCTGCGGGTCTCATCACAGGTGTTCACTACATAATCGGACTTGATGACAAGACAACGGAGAAGAAGATAGATGATTATCCCTTTCTCCTCAAATCGGAGAAAAAGGAAGAGAAAGACATTACGGGTGCTCTCCTTGGTGTCTACAGTTCTCCCGTCTTTACTGAAAAGACTGTAATCACTGGCACAGCCTCAGGCTTTGACGGAGCAAGACTCCTTCCCCCTGTCTTTCTCGAGAGGACGGTCAAAAGCATAGAAGAAACAGATGACCTCTTCAAAGATGAGAGAAACCTATGGATAAACGGCATGAAGCCTTTACTTAAGCCGTACAGAAGTCAAAGTATTTCCTATCTCAGGGCTGAAAAGACCTCTTTGAAAGGAAGAAAGAATAAAGTCATCCTCAATTCTTTTACAGATGAGGAAATATCACTCAGCGTCTCGAAGATCAAAGACTTTGACCAATGTCCCTACCGTGGCTATGTCTCATCCCGGCTTTCATTGAAAGAAAAGGATTATTCCCCTGTAATGGAAGACCCCAGGGCTGTAGGCGAAATACTCCACAGCACAGTCGAAAAGGCAATTGAGGAAGCGGGTAGTATCGGAAATATAGATGAAGAGAGACTGGAACAGCTCTTTATAGGATTTCTCATTGAAGCAGAGAGAAAGAGAAAGATAACAACTCACTATACCTTTACCCACATAAGGGGTAAGTACAGAGATAAACTTGCATCTGTCCTTACTTCGTCAAAGGCCCAGATCTACACTTCCCTTACATTCAAAGAAAATGAGAAGGTGATTGAAAACTACCCTCTGACAGGAAAGATAACTGTCAACGGACGTATAGATACAATACTCACCGACGAAGACGGGAATACATATATAATCGACTGGAAGACAGGAGGCAGCAGTGACTACTCCCCTTCCAGCCTTGAGGACACAAGTCTCCAGGTCATCCTCTATGCCCTGCTTCTGGGAGATGATGTCAGGGGAGGTGCATTCTATTCATTCAGAGACGGAAACTACAAGGTCGTATGGCCTACCGAAACATACTACCAGAAAAACGGCGTCAGAAAAGAGGAAGGATACACAAAAGAGGCTGTACTCATAAACTCTAAAGAGCGCCTCGAGCGGATAAAGGAAATCCTGGAAAGCGGAAACTACACACCTAAAAGCCGGGAGAAAAACTGCCTCAACTGCCCTTACATGCGACTTTGCAGGGCCAAGTTTGTAGCATCAATGGAGGAAATGATATGAAACAGGAAGAGAAAGAGAAATTCCTCTCATTTACAAAGAAAAACGGATTCGACATATCCTCTCCTGATTCCAACCAGCATAAGGCAGTACTATGCGACGGCTACTCTGTGCTACCCGCCGGGGCAGGAAGCGGTAAGACGACTGTTCTTACATACCGCTTTCTGAGACTGCTTATGGATGGAATCCACAGTGATGAGATTCTTACAATCACATTCACAAAGGCAGCCACAGCCAACATGAGGGCAAAAATATACATGCTCCTGAAGAAGGCCGGGGACGAGGGTTTGATTTCTCCCTCAGAGATTGACAGATTCTCGAATGCCGAGATTTCGACTACGGACAGTTTCTGCTCACGCATAGTCCGCCAGGACTGCATCCGGTACGGTATTTCCCCCACCTTCACCATTGAGGACGACAATGACCTCAAGGACTTTGTTGAATCAACGCTGAGGGATATAACCGAAGAAAAGATTGAAAATGAGACAGAGTGTGAGAGCTTACTTTCAATAATCTCTTTTGATGCTCTTCTCTCACTCTTTCTGACTGTGACACACAATTACATCAATATCGCAAATCCGATTGTTGATGACAGCTCAAAACTCTTTGAAATGATGAGAAGTGAGGCTCTTACATTAATCAAGGATGAGAACAGAAAGGCAAAGGAAAAACTCTGCGGGCGATTATGCACATTTCTTTCTGAATTCGGAAAATACGAAAGTGTTGGAGAGGACACTAAACATGCCAAGTCCATTCTTGATTATCTCAATGAAGGAAAGGAAATAAATACATCATTCACAAAGAAATTCAAGGTAAAGGAATCCCCGGCCCTCAGTGACAATTTCAAGGCGTTAAGAACAGAGATAAAGGACTCTTTTAAAGAATATTTGAACAACATCAGATATGAGGACGAGGACAGTTTCTCACTCCTTAAGGCTTATGCGTCCCTTCTCTGTGAATTCCAGAGGAGATTAATCAAGCATAAGAGGACAGAAGGACTTCTCACCTTTCATGATGTCATACTCCTCTCCATCGATATACTCAAATCCAATTACAGTCTCAGGAAATACTACAATGAAAAGTTCAAGAGAATAATGGTTGACGAGTTCCAGGACAACAACGATGAAAACAAGAGGCTTGTATATCTTCTTGCAACAAGGCCGGAATTCACAAGTGAAGACTCTTACCCCGGCATTGATGATATCATAATGGACAAAGTCTTCATGGTCGGGGACGAAAAGCAGTCAATCTACAAGTTCAGGGGAGCAGATGTTTCTGTATTCAAGAACATCAAGAATGATTTCGGGGAAAATAGAGTGCTCCACCTCAATGAGAACTTCAGAAGCGAAAGGGGACTTATTGAGAAAATAAACTCAATATTCAATGACAGGATTATGCCTGTCCATACTCCAGATACACCTTCATACGAAGCCGAATACACTCCTCTATTAAGCAGAAGGGAGAGAGTAAAATCAAATATAAGCTTCAGATATATGAATGCAAAGGAAAATGATGACGATGAAGCAGCTTCAAACTCTGAAAGTGAGGCCTACGAAGTTGCCCGGATAATCAAAGAGGAAATTCTTGGGAGTGAAAAAGAAAAATTCATGGTCTATGACAGGGCTTCCGGCTCGTTGCGGTACCCGGAATATGATGACATAGCAATACTGCTCAAGAAAACTTCACACCAAAGTGACTTTGAAAAGGCATTGAGACTCTTCGGTATCCCGTTCAATGTCACAGACAACAAGTCACTTACAACAGATGCAATTGTCAATGACTTCTACTGTGTTCTCCAATACTCAATATATGGAAAGGATGATCTTCTCTCATTTGCTTCCGTTCTCAGGTCTCCATTCATCAACATGGAGGACAGTGACATTGAAAAGCTGTTGAAAAACATAAGAAAAGATGTGAGCAGGGAGACGGGACTCTCTCCCGACGGACTGGAGAGGCTCACTCTCCTTGACAGATTGATGGAAGAAATCATTAATCTCGAAACACATGGCTCACTTACATCACTCATTCACTATCTTTGGTATGATACAGGTTACAGATACTACATAGAAGGATACAGTAAGAACGAAAGCTATGCTGAGCATTATGACTACCTCTATGCTATTGCCGCAGACTTTGATTCGTTATCAAAGGGCATAGTGGAACTTCTTGACAGGATAAGACCGAGCCTGGGAGAAGTTTCAGATTTCAAGGACCTCAATGTTCTCAAGGAAAAGAGAAGCGGAGTCACTATTCAGACAATCCATAAGTCTAAGGGACTTGAGTACCCGATTGTCTTCGTTTCCGATATGGCCGGAAAGAACAATACCGACAGATACACAACCGTCCCTCTTCCTTCAGGCCTTCCCCTTCTCCCGTATTACGTCACCGAGGATAACAAACTCAAAAACCCACTCTCGGTTGTTCTCAGGAAAGAAGACAACAGAATTGAGAATGCAGAGACAAAGAGGGTCCTCTATGTTGCTGCAACAAGGAGTGAACATCATCTCATATTCACTTCCGTATTCGGGAAACAGTCATTCAATATTAAAGAAGGTCTTATTGGAGCAAAAGAAGAGAGTTACAATTCAATGCTTCAGTATTTCATTGGTGGAATCGGATTCGATATAGAGTCGGCGTCCTCCATTATTGAAACAAGAGAATTCTATCCTGTTAAATACTATGCCTTCAGGGAGAAAAAGAAAGAAGAAAAGAAGAACATGGAACTTATTGCCAAGTGGTACTCGGACCCGAGAGATATACATACCCCGGAGGAAAGACTCAAGGTTGGAGTTACCTCACTTGTCAAAGAAGATGATATGGTTCAATCATCCTTCTCTCCACTTCCGGCGGTTGAGGCTGACAGAATATTTTCCTCTTCTGAAAAGAGAGAAGAGAAAATTACAGAATTCGGTACTCTCGTCCACCTGCTTCTTGAAGACAGTCTAAACAGCACAACATCAGACACTTCCTCATTCTTCAAGGATGAGAAGGAACGAGGAGTAATATTTGATAGTGCATTTGTCCTCAGGGACAGTTTCCTCTCTTCTTCCTTCTACAAAGCCCTTTCTTCTTATTCACTTTACCCGGAGAAAGAGTTCATAATCAGGGATGGAGACAATATAGTTGAGGGAATCATCGACCTGTTGTGTGTAGGAAGTGACGATATAATAATTGTCGACTACAAGACTGACAGTATAAAGAATGCTGAGAAACACAGGGCGCAGCTCAGCTACTACAGAAAGGCAGTAAAGACCATTTATCCGGATAAGATGGTAAGAACATGTGTCTTCTACCTCCGTAGTGGCGAGTGCATTCCCATTGAATAGAAAGGAAGATAAATAATGTCAGTCAGCCAGACAGTGACGGTAATACTACTTGGAATAATTGAGGGAATAACAGAGTGGCTCCCGATATCGAGTACGGGGCACATGCTGCTTTTTGACTCGTTCATCACGCTTGATGCCACACCCCAGTTCAAGAGCATGTTCTTTGTTGTCATCCAGCTGGGAGCAATACTTGCTGTAATTGTCCTCTATTGGAAAAAGCTCTGGCCACTGAAAAAAGAGGAAAATAAACTCAAGTGGAAAAAAGATACACTTTCCCTCTGGCTGAAGACAGTTGTTGCCATCATCCCTTCCGGCATTGTCGGCATCCTCTTTGATGACTGGATGGACGAACATCTCCATACACCTTCTGTAATTGCCTCTGCTTTAATTCTCTATGGGATTTTTTTCATCGTTATAGAGAAATACAACAGGACCCGTAGTCCGCTGATAGCCTCCACCAATGACATAACTTACCCCCTTGCCTTGTACACCGGACTATTCCAGATTCTCTCTCTTGTTCCCGGTACATCAAGATCTGGCGCGACAATCATCGGGGCCCTGCTGCTCGGATTTGACAGGACAACGGCAGCAGAATTTTCATTCTTCATGGGAATTCCCACAATGGCAGGAGCATCACTTATCAAAATCATCAAGTTCGGATTTAATTTCACCTCCCTTGAGTTGATAATCCTCTTAACCGGAACCCTTACAGCATTTGCCGTCTCTCTCCTAGTTATCAGATTTCTGATGAGTTATATAAAGAAGAGAGACTTCACACTCTTCGGCATTTACAGGATTATTCTCGGTGTGGCAATTATAATCAGTCTGCAGAGAGGTATAATCAGCTGACACCACACACCTCATAAGCAGGAACAAGTGGGAATGGTGGCATGAAATCAAACACACCACCAAACACTCTTATTAGAATTCATACAGGACAGTAGTATCTGCAAGAATATCTGCCTCTTTCTTGGTATCCTCGATAACCTCCATGCGTGCATCCCTGTTCTTATTGAGTCTGTACTCGATGTGATTGCATACAATCTCGACTGTACTCTTCTTCTCTCCTGTCTTGCTCTCCCACCTGCACATCATGAGTCTGCCGACAGTCCTGACAATCATCCCCTTATGGATGTTCGAGAGAACCTTCTCACCGAGTTCTCCCCAGCATTGGATTACAAGAAACAGGGTCTCCTGCTTTGAGTTTCCGTTAATATCCTTGTAATACCTGTCGTTGGCAATTGTAAATTTTACAAGTCTGCTTTGAGTAACCGCACTTATTGCGACTACATCCGGTTCATTGACAACTGTGCCTTCTAAAATGATGTTGTTTAACTGGTTCATTTTATGTGCCTCCATTAGTCTAAGCAGAAAAATTCTTAAAATTGTCAAAAAAATCGTATCGATTTTACATAAATTTAATAATTCAGCACAAAAACACGCCCTTCTCCCGGGTTAAAAGAACACTTCAGGGCAATCTTAATCCCTTTCTCCTATCTATGATGTCATAAGCCCTAAGTAAACGTTGAGGTGTGTAATTACTGTTCCTGTAATGCTCGAAGATATCCTCGTCGTACCTCACCTCGGCCTTATAAGAGTCACTATGATTATCCCTGAACCAGATACGTTTCTCTTCTATCTTCTCTCTTATCTTGGCTGTGTCATAATCTGAGTAAAGTTCAGCTGCAAGGAGAATGTCCACAATATAACCACCGCATACACATACATCGTAATTAACATAGTCCTCAAATCCATACCTGTCGGTCTCTTTCCTCAGTTTCTCCTTATAGGAAATATAAAGGTAATCATCCTTGAACATATGGTTGATGCGAAGTGGCCTGTATTCCATATCGACAATTCCCGATGTCTTAAGATACCCGGTCATATACCAGATAACACGACTGCGGAATTCAATATAATCCTCAGGAAGATCTTCTGCTGTTATCTTTGTCGGATACCTCCCATGAGAATAGAGGAATGGATTCTCAGTATCGAGAGTCTCCCTCAGTCTCTTCCCGAACTTTCCTCTGGTGTACACATAAGAAGTTATTCTCTTCTTCATTTTCAGTCTCTCCTTGAGGGAAGAATAACCGAAGAAAGATTAAAATCAAGCACAATTTCTGTCTTGTCCCGAAATAGTTAATTTATGAAATTTTCTGTCCCTTTTTCCTTATAAATCCGGGACTTAGTCATATAAAAATAATTGGCACTTCCTCATTCATGAGCAGGAATTCCTTATTCAGACCTTTTGAAAGACTCCTCTTGAGGTTCTGAACGAACAACATTGACCATATTGCACTTGCTCTCATGAAGAAAGGTATGAATATACTTCAGGCGTCAGGCTTCAGCACACCCAGCTATATGAATGAAAATAATGACGTCACTCTCCATGACTCTCCAACAGCATGACAAATCTGACATCATCCTCTTCTAATCCTGAAGCAACGATTTCTACAGCATCATCATCCCATATGACAATGAAGTTTTCTGCTGTCACAATCTTACCATCATTGAGAAGAGAGTGAGACTCCTCTCTTATCTTTCTTCTTCTGCTGTAGAGAGAAAAACCCCATTTCGTATAACCATAAGGGAACTGAGGCTCCCCTATCATATAGATTGAAATATTGTATTCTCCACTTGATGAAGATAGAACCTCAGTCCTTCGGTATGCAACATTATATTCAGCAAGAAAAAAGAACAGAATGATTACAAACACAGTGATAATTACAAGAATGGAAATCAGCTTGTTCTTCTTCATATTAGACCGCAATAAAGGCCTGTCATCCCGACGGGAGAACAGGCCTGATTGGAGTATATATCTTCGCTCATCCGGCGTTGACTTTACTTTCCTTAATCCAACCCATGATAGGACCGACTCCGCTGATAACCTTTTCTCCTACAACGAGAGTTGGCACACTCTTGATTCCGTATTTCTGTGCTAGTGCCGGCTGTTCCTCACAGTCCACAAGGGTATACTCAATGCCTTGAGAAGCAAGCTGGCGCTTTGCATTCGGACAGTTAGGACATGTCTTTGTTGTGAAGAGAAGTATGCTGTCAGATGCAGCATCCGCCTCTGTCTTTCCGGCAGTCTCTGTGTGCAGAGGACCTTTATGCTTCAGTCTGGATGACGGGATATCATATTCCTTCCTCTCCCTGAACTCCTCGGCCTTACCGACGTTCCAGTTCTGGACAGGTCTGTAATAGCCTGTTATACGGGAGTAGATTTCTGTCTTCCTTTTACATACAGGACACTCATAAACCTCTCCCGAGAGGTATCCATGCTCGGAGCAGACCGAATATGTCGGGGAAAGTGTATAGTAAGGAATCTCATAGTTCTCCGCAATCTTCCTCACAAGAGAAGCCGCTGCCTTCCAGTCAGGAAGCTTCTCTCCAAGGAAGGTATGGAAGACTGTCCCGGATGTATAGAGAGTCTGGAGCTTGTCCTGGATATCGAGAGCATCGAAGACATCAGAAGTGAAAGACACAGGAAGATGGGATGAGTTCGTATAATACGGACTCTTATCATCGGAGGAAGCAGTAATTATATCAGGGAACTGCTCCGTATCATGCTTTGCAAATCTGTAGGATGTGCTCTCTGCAGGGGTAGCCTCAAGATTGTAGAGATCACCGTACTGTTCCTGGTAGTCACTGAGCCTGTTTCTCATGTGATTGAGACATTCGATGGCGAACTCCTGACCTTTCTCATCTGCGATAGAGCATCTGAGCCAATTGGCATTGAGGCACGCCTCATTCATACCAACAAGACCGATTGTCGAGAAGTGGTTGTCAAATGTTCCAAGGTATCTCTTTGTGTATGGATAGAGACCCTCATTAAGGAACTTTGTGATAACCGTTCTCTTGACCTTGAGAGACCTTGCGGCTATGTCCATCAGACGATCCAGCCTCTTGTAGAAATCTTCCTTGTCCTTTGCAGCATATGCAAGACGGGGCATGTTGATTGTCACAACGCCGATGGAGCCTGTAGACTCTCCAGAGCCGAAGAATCCACCCGTCTTTTTCCTGAGTTCTCTCAAGTCGAGTCTCAGACGGCAGCACATACTTCTGACATCACTCGGGTTCATGTCGGAATTGATATAGTTCGAGAAGTACGGAGTGCCGTACTTTGCTGTCATTGTGAAGAGAAGTTTATTGTTCTCTGTCTCAGACCAGTCAAAATCCTTTGTGATGGAGTATGTCGGAATAGGATACTGGAATCCCCTACCCTCACTGTCACCCTCAATCATAACCTCGATGAATGCACGGTTGACAATGTCAATCTCCTTCTGGCAGTCGCCGTAGGTGAAATCCTGTTCCTTGCCACCTACGATTGCCGGCATATTCTTCATATCCTCAGGACATACCCAGTCAAGGGTTATATTGCTGAACGGAGCCTGGGTTCCCCACCTTGAAGGAGTATTTACACCATAGACAAAGGACTCAATGCATTTCTTTGTTGCATCAAAGCTGAGGTTGTCTATCTTCACAAAAGGTGCAAGATAGGTGTCGAATGAACTGAATGCCTGTGCCCCTGCCCACTCATTCTGGAGAATACCGAGGAAGTTGACCATCTGGTTACAGAGAGTTGCAAGATGCTTTGCAGGAGAAGATGAAATCTTTCCCGGAAGTCCTCCAAGCCCTTCCTGGATGAGCTGCTTGATTGACCATCCCGCACAATAGCCTGTGAGCATTGAGAGATCATGGATATGGAAATCACAATTGCGGTGTGCAGCTGCAATCTCCTCATCATATATCTCACTCAGCCAATAGTTAGCTGTAATAGCTCCGCTGTTGGAGAGGATGAGTCCACCAACAGAGTATGTAACTGTACTGTTTTCCTTGACTCTCCAGTCATTGAGTTTGAGATAGTTGTCCACAACACTCTTATAGTCGAGTGTTGCACTCTTCATATTCCTGATTCTCTCCCTCTGCTTTCTGTAGAGGATGTATGACTTGGCAACATCCTCATATCCTGCCTGGGAGAGAACCTTCTCAACAGAGTCCTGGATGTCCTCAACAGTTATCCTGCTCTCCCTGACCTTGGCCTGGAAATCTGATGTGACCTTGAGTGCAATAAAGTCCACAATATTGTCATCATACTCCTTCTCTATGGATGAGAAGGCTTTCTTGATGGCATTCCTTATTTTATCGATATCAAATGAAACTTCTTTTCCGTCGCGTTTAACTACACTGTACATTGAATTGTCTCCTAGTGAAGAGAAAGGTATCATAGCTTCATTCTATTTGCAAGTACAAAAATACTGTATCAAGTGTACCGATTTTTCAATAACACTATATATAGCGTACTCACCTATCTCTCACTGATACATTTTCTATATAACTATTAAGTAATTCGACGTACTGTGTGAGGTCTTCGGGAGAGGGGGATGTGAACCCCTTTTCGATTGTATCTTCAGATTGGACAAAGGATTGCAGAAAATATCTTTTTGCCCCCCTGATTGTTTCACCGATTTTTACAAAATTTTCTCTCTTGTGTAGTTCTTTAACGACTGTTGTCCTGAACTCATAGTCGACATTTCCCTCAAGGAGAAAGTCAATACTCTCCCTTATCCGGGAAGTGTCCGTACTGACACCCGTAAGGATGTCATACTCATCCAGGCTGGTCTTTATGTCCATGGCAACATAATCGACGTTCCCGCTCTCCACTGCTTTTTTCAGAACAGACGGAAGATACCCGTTGGTATCGAGTTTGACAGAATAGCCGAGCTCTTTGATAAGACCAAGAAAAGTTATGAGATCGCTGTTTATGGTAGGCTCCCCTCCCGTGACAACAACACCCTCAAGCATATTTCTCCGCTTCTTCAGAAATGAGAATATCTCGTCATTGCTGATGACAGGCTCATTCTCCGGGTGGAGGACAAGACTGCCGTTCTGGCAGAATGGGCAGCGGAAATTGCATGCACCGGAGAAGAGTATGCATGCACATTTTCCGGGGTAATCTACAAGAGTAAGTTTCTGTATTCCATGGATAATCATCTTATTTCCTTTTTCTGTTCTTCCTCTCCTCGTCTCTCTCCTTCGAAAGTCTGAAGAAGTCAGCCATAGTTGCTCCGGAGTCAGATGAAGAGTATGAGGAACGGCTGTGTCTCTCCCCTTTATCCCGCTCATCCCTCCGATATTTAAGCTTACTCTCCCTGACAACCTCTACCTTTGTCTCATAGGCAACCGGGGTGACAACCTTCACCGGGTTCTTTTTGATGACAACCTTTATCTTTCCGTCCCCGGTTGTTGACAATGTCTTTTTATTGGAATTAGCAGAACTAGATACTTTTGTCCTGACAACTCTCTCTTCGTACAGGCAGGAGAGTTTCTGGCATATGTAATGGACAGAGCCGTCACTGTCCGTGCTCTTCATCATATCGCCTCCGCAATAGGGACACTTCTTGCTGTCCTTGAACTTCGGCTCGAACACAAGGTCAGATTTCTCCACCATTGTCACAAGATCTGAGGCTGTCTTCTTTATATCCCTTATAAAGATGGCCGGGTCCTCCTTTCCCTTGCTTATTCTCTCGAGCCTTCCTTCCCATACTCCTGTAAGGGATGGGGACCTCAGAAGTTCGGGGGCAAGCCTCACAACTTCCCTCCCCTTTGCTGTCGGGACAAAATACTTGCCATCTCTCTCTACATACCTGTTCTGTACGAGTTTTTCGATGATATCTGCCCGGGTAGCCGGGGTTCCGAGGCCGGATGAAAGATTAGCCTTGAGCGCCACATCATCGACAAAACGTCCCGCATGTTCCATTGCGGAGAGAAGTGTTGCATCTGTATAACGCTCGGGCGGGGTTGTACTGTTCTTCTTTACCCTTATATTCAGAACAGTCACTTCATCTCCTGCCTTAAGATTTTTAATGAGTGTTGTATCATCTTCACTCTCTACTGAAAGCGGACTCTTCATCTTAACGCTCTCACTGACACTCCTGAATCCTTTTTTTATCGGTGTTGTGAATCTGGCAACAAACATATATCCGTCAACGCTGACCTTAACTGTTGTTGTTTCATATATATAGTCCCCACCAAGGACCTCAAGGAACCTGAGTGCAATAAGGCGCCACAGTTTCTTCTCGTTTTCACTCAAAAGCGAAAGATTAACCTTTTCCTCTGTCGGGATTATTGCGTGGTGGTCACTGACTTCATCTGCATTGACGAACCTCGGGTTGTCCTCTCTGTAACCAGATGAAAGATACTCGTCTGCAACATAGCTGAACTCTGTATCTCTAATTGCCCTGATTCTCTCTTTGAGTGTCGGGACTATATCGGGAGTAATACACCTGCTGTCAGTACGCGGGTAGGTCACAATCTTATATACCTCATAGAGTCTCTGAAGAGTGTCCAGAGTCTCCTTGGCAGAGAAGCCGTATGTGATGTTTGCATCCTTCTGGAGTTCAGTCAAATCATACGCAAGAGGAATTTCCTCACTCTTCTCTTCTGTCTCTATCGATACTACCTTTCCACTCTTTCCCTTCCAGTTTTCCATTTCGGAGGCAAGCTTCTCATCGGTGAACCTCACTGAATTCTCCTCAGGATAGTACGATCCGCTGAAAAGTCCGAAGGAGGCGCGTGCAGAGTAATAGAAGGAACCGAGGAACCTGTCTATCTCATCCTCCCTCTCAGTCATCAATGCAAGTGTCGGAGTCTGCACCCTGCCTGCGGAGAGCTTTGCGTCATAGTAGCATGTGAGTGCCCTTGTCACATTCATACCCACATACCAGTCAGCCATTGCCCTGCATTCTGCAGCATGGTAGAGGTTATCATATTCCTCACTCGGTCTGAGGGAGGCAAAACCTTCCTTGATTGCCTTCTCGGTCTGGCTTGAAATCCAGAGGCGTTCGCATTTTCCTGTCCATTTTGCCTCTTTGAGAATCCAGCGTGCTACAAGCTCGCCTTCCCTCCCGGCATCGGTTGCAATTACAACAGATGAGACATCTTCCCTTTCCAGGAGTTTCTCAATCACCCTGTACTGGTCCTTTGTCTCTTCGATAACTGTCTCATCAAGTTTTTCCGGAAGCATCGGAAGATCCTTCAGCGACCAGCGTTTATAACTTTCCGAGTAATGCTGTGGAGGTGCAAGCTCAACCAGATGACCAAGAGCCCAGGTGACAATATAATCCTCACCTTCCGTATATCCGTTACATTTGATAAAACAATTGAGATTCTTTGCTATTTCCCTGCCGACAGACGGCTTTTCTGCTATAACTAGTTTCTTCATAACGCAGGGTATTTTACACAATGCGGGAACAATAAGAAATAGAAAATCGAGGGGCAAACCCAAGAAAAGAGGCTCTTTTTATTGACCCGTGGCCACTCTGCGGGCTATACTCTGGTTATTCTTTCTTAAGGAGAAAAATTATGGCTTATAAGATTACAGATTCATGTGTCGCATGTGGAACATGTGCAGGCGAATGCCCTGTCAGCGCTATCAGTGAAGGCGACCCGATCTATGTTATCGATGAAAGTGCATGCCTCAGCTGTGGCACTTGTGCTTCTGTCTGTCCGCAGGAAGCTATCGTCGAAGACTGAGATTTGATGAAACTATTCATTACTGCCCTTTCCGGGCAGTATTTTTTTAATTAGAATATGCATATGGCCTATGATGAGATAACCCAGATATTAAGTGTCAGTGAGTGTAACACGCTGATTCGTTCCCTCCTTGAGGAAAGTTTCTACCAGATAGTAGTAAGGGGGGAAATCAGTGGCACATACTTCCGTCCCAACAGTTCGGGACACTACTACTTCGACCTCAAGGATGCCGAATGTACAATTCCATGCTCTGTCTTCAGATCCAACACAAGGGGACTTGAGAAGTTCCATATCGGAGATCTTGTTATAGCCACAGGAAGAATATCGTACTACGAGAAGGGAGGAAAACTCTCATTCGTAATCAATAAAATGGAGAGAGAGGGAGACGGGGAACTTCAGGCTCTCATCGAGAAGAGAAAGGCCTACTACCAGAACCTCGGGTGGTTTGATCCACAGAATAAACCCCAGATTCCCTCAGAGATAAAGAGGATAGGTGTTGTCACAAGCGCCACAGGTGCCGTCATCCATGACATACTTGATGTTACACGCCGGCGTGCCCCCTCCCTCGATATCATCCTCCTGCCCTGCTCTGTCCAGGGTAAGGGTGCAGAGATTACAATTGCCAGCAGGATAAGACAGGCAAACAACTTCTCTCTCTGTGATGTGCTTATCGTCGCACGCGGGGGTGGCAGCAAAGAAGACCTTATGCCTTATAATGAGGAGGAAGTTATTGTTGCGATACACGAGTCCAAGATTCCTGTAATATCTGCAGTAGGACACGAGAGTGACTGGTCACTTTCCGACTATGTGGCAACACTTCGTGCCGGCACACCTTCAATTGCTGCCGAAATTGTCACAAAGGACATCTTCCTGAGACGTGAATCCTTCTCCAGTGTCCGCAGCACAATGAACCTTCTTATGGAAAAGAAACTTGCACTAATCAGGGCAAAGGTACCTTCAAGATCAATAATTGATTCCTTAATAAAGAATAAAATTACCCTCGCAAAGAGCAATGTGCCTTCTCTTTCCGATATGGAGTACATGATAAACACCAGAGTAGACAATGCCCTGATGAGTCTCTCATTCGCCGAAGACTCAATGAGAAACAGCATGGAAGGAAAGATTTCACTTCTGAGAGGAAAAATCCAGAATTACAGAAACGGGTATTCGCTCAGTATCCCGCACATAATTGAAAAGGGACGAAATACGGTGAGGGAATTCGTAAATACAAGCGGAATTTTCCTCTCCAACAGCACCAAAGTTTACTCAGAGAGAGTAAAAAGTGCCAAAAAGGAACTTGAGGCCCTCAACCCCCTCTCGGTACTTGAACGAGGGTATGCGATAGTGACCACAACTGACAGCAGAATCGTCTCATCCCCGGAATCTGTCAAAGACGGGGACAGACTGGAAATAAGAGTAAAAGACGGCATGATAAATGCCCTCGTTAAGGAGAAAGTATGAGCTTTGAAGAAGACCTCAAGAGAATGGAAGAGATAACCCAATTATTGAAGAACCCGGAAACGGGACTCGAGAGAAGTGTTGAACTTTACGAGGAGGGAAGCAAACTTGCCACCAGACTCAGCAAGACGCTTGACAGCATCCAGCGTAAAATCGAAAAAGTAACAAGTTCGGACGAGAATGAAATCGAGACAGTTGAACTTGATGATGACGGGAATGAGAAAGCACCCTTCTAAAGAGATATTTCAATTATCTTTCCCCTGAACGGGAAAGAGATTGAATATGCTTCAAGAAGAAGTTCCTCACCCTCTTCGCCACCATACCTGGAGTCACCTGTAATCGGGTACCCGCACCAGGAAAGGTGGCTTCTTATCTGATGGCGGAAGCCACGTGTGATTATGCACTCGAATATATTGCTTCCTTTCTCTCTCCTGATTCTTGTCGTATACATCTTTCCTGTAATATGGTGAGCATTTCTCAATACGGGTCTTACCGAAGCACCTTTCTTTCCGTAGGTACGAAAGTACGAAGAAATCAGGAGAGTGTCACCTTCCCAGGTATAGGGAAAGGGTTCAAAGCCTTCGAGAAGATTCTTCCTCCCTCTCACCTCTGCCCTGTAATGTTTTACGATCTTGTCATTCTTCTGAAGAGTAAGGAGTTCATCAAAAGTCTCCTGGTTTCTTGCACAGAGCACGATTCCGGATGTCGGAGTGTCGAGCCGGTGGATTATCCCGCCCTCCCAGGGATTGGGACCACGGACTGAAAGTACCTCAGGATATTTTTCTGCTATACGGAGCAACAACGAATCCCCCTCAGGATTACTCTTAAGGGGGACTGTGGCGAGACCTTTTACCTTATAGACGGCAAGAAGGTCCCCGGACTCATAAATCACTCTAGTCTCTTCTGCTTCTTCCATACAGTCTGATGATATATAAAAGAATATTTATGAAATCGAGATAGAGCTGAAGTGCTCCGAGGAGTGAAATCTTATTAAGGTCTGCTTCAGCAATATTGTCACCGTATGAGGCATTGAGTTCTGTCACCTTCTTTGTATCCCATGCCGTAATAAGTGTAAAGAGAAGTACACCGGCAATGCTGATGATAAAATCGAGTCCCGATGAGTTGAGGAACATGTTGATGAAAGAGACGAGAACAAGGCCCAGAAGTGCCATCGTAAGCCAGCCACCCCAGCCTTTTACCGAACGCTTTGTGAATGCGCCGTAGAGGGAGGCAATCACAAATACAACAGCTGTAGTCCCGAATGCGAGGGGAAGGATATTTGATCCCGAATAGACATAGACAACACTCGAGAGCATCACGCCGTTAAGAGCAGAATATCCGTAGAAAAGGAAGAATGCAGCACCCTGGCTCAGCCTCTCCACCCTGGCAGAAAGAACCAGGACAAAGGCAAACTCAGCCACAACCAGCAAAATGAGAATCACGGGATTAGAATATATGCTCATCATCATCTTCTCTGATGAGGCAACAAGATAAGCTACTGCACCTGTAAGAACAAGAGCGGAAGCCATCCACAGGTATACCTTCTGTAAAAAAACATTCTCTCTTGCTGAAACCGAAGAAAGAATTGAACTTCTGTTATCCATCTTTTTTCTCCTATAGCGATAAATTTAATCAAAAATCCGGGCTCAGGAAATAGAAACACCTGTTTTTCCCGGAAAATACATCAATTCTTAAAAGAGTGGACAGGTGACGGCACCCTTCCTCCTCGTGAAATGAATTCCTCACATGAATACTCATTGACCTTCATTATCGGGGCATAGCCAAGAAGACCGCCGAATTCTGCCCTGTCACCAACATCCTTTCCGATGACTGGGATAACCCTCACGGCAGTTGTTTTCTGATTAATCATCCCGATGGCCATCTCATCAGCAATTATCCCGCTGATGGTTGAAGGTGCTGTCTTACCCGGGATTGCTATCATATCAAGTCCGACAGAGCAGACACATGTCATAGCCTCAAGCTTTTCAATGGAAAGCGAACCCAAAGCAGCTGCCTCAATCATTCCCCTGTCCTCACTCACCGGAATGAATGCACCCGAGAGTCCTCCGACATAACTGGATGCCATGATTCCGCCCTTCTTCACCTGGTCATTGAGAAGCGCCAGAGCAAGTGTTGTTCCCGGGGCGCCTACTCTCTCGAGTCCCATACTTTCAAGTATCTGGGCAATGGAGTCTCCCACTGCAGGGGTCGGTGCAAGTGAAAGGTCAACTATGCCGTAAGGGATGGAGAGTCTTCTTGATGCCTCAAGTGCCACAAGCTGCCCAAGCCTGGTCACCTTGAAGGCAGTCTTCTTGATGGTGTCCGAAAGTGTTCCGAAATCCTTTCCCTTCACACTCTTGAGAGCACTGTCTATTACTCCCGGTCCCGATACCCCGACATTTATTACTGCATCAGATTCTGTTACTCCATGGAAAGCACCTGCCATGAACGGATTGTCATCAGGAGCATTGCAGAATACAACAAGCTTCGCACAACCTATGCTGTCCCGGGAGGCAGTCTTCTCTGCTGTCTCCTTCACGATTTTTCCCATAAGGGCAACAGCATCCATGTTGATTCCAGTTTTGGTTGATGCCAGGTTCACCGACGCACATATATGCTCTGTAACGGACAGGGCCTCGGGAATAGACTCAATAAGGAGTTTCTCTGCTCTCGTCATCCCCTTTGCAGGAAGAGCAGAATAGCCTCCAAGGAAATTAACACCGACTTTCTCTGCAGCGCTGTCAAGAGTCTTGGCAATTTTGACGAAATCCTCGACTGTCCTGCATGCAGAGGCTCCGACTATGCTGATTGGCGTGACAGATATACGCTTGTTGACAATAGGGATTGCGTACTCTCTCTCAATGTCTTTTCCGACACTTACAAGATTCTCTGCAAGGGATGTCACCTTTTTATATATGTTGTCACACAATACAGAAAGATTATCACTTATGCAGTCAAGAAGGGAAATGCCGAGTGTGATTGTCCTCACATCAAGGTTCTCCTTCTCTATCATGTTATTGGTTTCGATTACTTCGTTTATGTTGATCATATTCTTTGCATGCTCACGAAAATGTCTTCACGCTGGAGCTTGATTATAACACCGATTTCCTCCCCCAGCTTCTCAAGTTCGTTTGAAAGCACAAGGAAATCCCTGTCAGATGCGGATGTATCTACAATCATCATCATGTTGAAGTAGCCCTTGACGATGGACTGTGTGATGTCCTCGACGTTGACTCCGGCCTTATATAGATAGCCCGTAACCCTTGCAATAATGCCGACCTGGTCCTTTCCTACAACTGTAATAATTGACTTGTTATTCGCCATAAACACCTCAAGGGAGAGTTTAGTTCATGATGGAATAACAGTTCAATATTATTTTGCCCTGAATTAATCTTTCGTGTATCATACTCTATGTGAAAGGTCCAGTTAAAAACATATTGAAGGCAATTCTCCTAGTTGCCATTTCCCTTGCTGTTGTAGCTGTAATCTATGCAGCCTACCTTCTCGTCACATACTACAGGATAGATGATGTGACAGAACTCGACATAACCAATCAGTCATCCCACACACTTGAGAAAGGCACCCAGTACACTGCCGTAACCTATAATGTGGGCTTCGGCTCCTACTCACCCGAGTACTCTTTCTTTATGGACACGTCAACCTGGAAGAACGGCCGTGTCACAACAGGCATATTCGGAAAGGGAATAGACGAGGAGGATGTAAGGAAGAATACAGAGGGAAGTGCATCTGTATTGGAAGAGATTAATGCAGACTTCATGCTCCTCCAGGAAGTCGACACCCCGTCTACCCGCTCCTTCGGAGTCAATATGCTCTCTTACTACCTCTCAGCCTTCCCCGGCATGGCGTCAACCTTTGCCGTCAACTTCCACTCCTCATGGCTTAATCTCCCACTCACCGATCCACACGGAATAGCCAACGCTGGACTTCTGACCCTCTCGAAATACCGTTGTGAAAGTGCTGAGCGTATAAGCTACCCTATTTCAGACAGCATTTCGAAGATAGCTGACCTTGACAGATGTTTTTCACTCCAGCGCTATCCTGTGAACGGAGGAAATGAACTTGTTATAATCAACAGTCATATGTCTGCCTACGATGAAGGAGGAGTTGTCAGGAAAGCACAGCTGGAAAAGCTTATAAGTTACCTCGAGGATGAATACAGCAAAGGCAATTACGTTATTGTCGGAGGGGACTACAACCATGCCCTCGGCGAGGAGTATGTCACGGCTTTCTCCTCCGAGATGGCAAAGCCTGACTGGGTGAGCATCCTCAATGACAGTGATCTCCCGTCTATGTACAGAATAGTCAAGCCATCCACAGGATTCATGTACGGAACATGCCGCAGTGCAGACATTCCATACACAAAGGGAATCAACTATGAGACTGTTGTGGACGGTTTCATCGTAAGCGATAACATAGAGGCAGAAAGCATTGTCTGGAACACAGACTATGCCTACTCAGATCACCAGCCGGTTGTCATGACATTCAAACTGAATTGAACTACCCCGGGGCAGAGCCCACGGAGATTCCTGCTTCTACAGTAGAACTTAGATATCGCAGTTGTCCTTGATACCCAGAGGTCCTACCTCCACAGGCTTATGGAAGAGACCTTCTCTCCCACCGACGTCTGTCCCCTACGCCGAGCTGTTTCCCGCGTTCAGCCAACGCTTGTACAAGTTCCTCGCCGCGTTCTCATCCCTGTC
>CAVIAZ010000018.1:0-21323 GCA_963640795.1 bacterium
TTTTCCTATTTGGGCTAATTATGAAACAAAAGGGGAAAGATGACAAATGGATAATTATTTCTTGATAAATAAAGCGCAAAAGAGAAGGGTGCCCAAGCGGACACCCTAAATAAGAATTCAAATTCCAATCATCATCAGAGACTCAATGTAGCATTAAGAAGCCTAATTTCAACATCTTTTCCATCAACTGCAGCTGATGTGTATTTCGGATTATCTCCTTTCACAACCTTGTAGGCGATATTGTACTTAATTCCATTCACAGTCAGGTCACATTTCATTTCATTATAGTCGTCATTATTGCATTTTTTGTAATCACCATTCATTTTGAACTCAGCTGTCTCCGTTTTGTCGGATGAAGCATCTGGTTTATATGTAACTTCAAGAACTACATCTGAAGCTGTTACATCAGTTTCTTTTGTTTCCAGATTCCTTTGGCCTGTAAGGTTACCGGACTTCAATGTTGCACTGACTATTTCGCTACTATAAATATTGTTGTCTTCCAGATTATTGATTAAAGTGGCAACATACCAATAATCGTCTTCGGATAACGATGTATCCGAAAAGCTATTATCAATTTTACCAGTCTCACTGTACCAGCTTGTATTGAAGGAAAGTGTAGTTACTGCTGCCTCGGCTTTCGGGCACGTTTTTACAAATGCTTCATAGTTAGCAATGATTTCTTCAGACTTATCCTTTTCGCAAGAAACGAAAGACAGTGCAAGAAGAACCGACAATAATACGATTAATACTTTTTTCATTTGTTTATCCCTCCAGTTGGATGGGTCCAGTGTACACTGGGGGAGAGGTATGCACAAGCTTTATTTTTTGCTTTACAAAGAAAAGAGGAAGCGGGGTGCTTCCTCTCTCAGGCGTTGGGTAGGGCTTTCGTGTAAGCTCTTATTTTTGCTGTCACATAGAGGGCAACGAGGGCCTCTGTTATGGGCATGCTCCACCAGAGTGTGGAGGGTGCGAACATGAGGGGGAGAGCTAGAATCAGCGCTCCGCTTATCACAAGGCCTCGCATCACGGAGACTGTGAAGGCTGTTTTGGGTTTGATGATTGCCTGGAAGTAGTATGTTGAGTATATGTTGTACGGCAGAAGCAGGAAGGAGAGTGCATAGACTCTGATTATCCCGGGAGCCAATTTGAGTATCTCATCTGTCGGACTCATGAATATCCTTATATATAGGTTCGGGACTGCAAGGCTGAGGAATGTCCAGAAGAGGCCGAAGAGGGCTGTTGTGATAAGGCTGTACTTCAATGTTTCCCTTATCCTCTTTCCGTTTCCTGCTCCGTAGTTTGTCGATATTATCGGCTGGGAAGCCTGTCCCACGCTGTATGCACAGCACTGGACGAAGGTGCTTACGTTGATGACAGGGCCGTAGATAGAGAGGGCATCGGATCCCAGGTACTTCATAATCTGCTTGTTGAAGAGTATTGTCAGGATTCCCATTGCAATGTCTATGAAGAATGTAGAAAAACCTGTGACTGTTATTCTCCCGAGCTGGTGCATCAGTCTCTGCGGTCTCTTTAAACGGAGTGTGTTCTTCTTCTTAAAGAAGTGGGTGAGCATGATCACAAATGAGATAGCAGAGCCTATTGCTGTCGCAAGTCCTGCCCCGTACATTCCCAAGTTACACGGAAAGACGAGGATATAGTCTCCGAAGATGTTGAAGATTCCACCTGAGAGTACGCTGATGGTAGCCAAGCCCGGTGCATTGTCATTCCTGAGGTATGCTGCAAGCGTCTGGTTGAAGAGGAAGAGCGGGAATACAACCTTGATTGGCCTCAGGTAATCCTTTGCGTGTCCGAGGAGATTCTTATCTGCTCCGAAGAAGGTGAGAATCGGGTCCTCAAAGAGGAAGATTGCGGCTGTGGCTACTACAGCCAGGACAACAGACCCGATAAGGGAGGATGTGAAATATTCATTCTCATTTCCCTCTTTACCGTTACTGTTTCCTCTCTTGAGGGAGAAGATGACACTTCCTCCTATTCCCATCAACAGTCCAAGTGAATAGATTATATTCCACACCGGAGCCACAACAGCGAGGGCTGCCGTTCCGTCCGGTCCCTGGTACTGTCCCACCATGGCCATGTCGACTACACCGTAGATAGAGCTTATAAGCGCGCTTCCGAAAGCTGTAGAGAGATACTTCAGATAAAGCGGTTTGATATTACCGGTTAAAAGAGCATCCATAATTCTTTTCCTCCATAATAAATAAAAAAAGCCGGACAAGAAACAGATATCTCAATCTGCGTCTTCTCCGGCTTCGTTGAATCTCCGTTCAACCTGCCCTCCGAACGAGCACGAGAAGTCTAGCTGAAAGAAAAATTAATGACAAGCCCTTTTTCTTTTTCCTATAATCGGGTTATGAAACTTCTGATTATTGAGGATGAAAAGGGATTATCTGACGCTGTCTCCCACATTTTGAAGGCAAAGGGATGGCTTGTATCACAATGCTTTGACGGCAGAAGCGGACTCGATGAGGCCCGTAGTGACCTCTATGACCTCATTATCCTTGATGTCATGCTTCCCTTTGTTGACGGCTTTACAATCCTCAATACCCTCCGTAGCGAGGAGATTTCCACCCCCATATTGATGCTGACTGCCAAGGCGGATCTCTCAAGCAGGGTCAGGGGACTTAACAGCGGGGCTGACTACTACCTTCCAAAGCCCTTTGAGATGGATGAACTTCTTGCATGTGTCAACGCACTCACCAGGCGTAAGGAGACCCAGATTGAAGATTCTCTATCCTTTGGTGATATATCTCTCAAAAAGGATGAGGGACTATTGGAGAAGAAGGGTGGGGAGTCCATAAAGCTCAGTGCCAGGGAAATTAATCTTCTTGAAATGCTTCTCTCTGCAAAGGGGAGGATTGTCAATAAAGAGCAGATTTATGAGAAACTCTGGGGCTACGAATCGGAGAGTGACTACAACTCGACTGAAGTCTACATTTCATTTCTGAGGAAGAAACTCAAATACATAGGAGCCACCACGGAAATAAAGGCAACAAGGGGAATCGGGTACTCATTGGAGACAAAAGATGATTAAGGAATTGAGGCGTAAGCTTCTTGCTTTCATGATGGTTGCATTTACTTTGATTATCGTCATGCTGGTCGCTATCATCGTTGTTGTCCCGGAAACCCAGAAAAAGAGTGAGATAAGACGTAGCCTTGAGGCTCTCTCCCAGTCCTCCGAACCCGAGAGGCCGATGGACGGCGCACCTGCCCCTGTAGGAGATAACTCCACAGAGCCACCGGAAAAACCTGAGGGCGACATTACCCCTCCCGCAAAGCCGGAAGACGGGAAGGTGCAGCCACCACAGAAATCCTCTGAGGATGGGACAGACTCTATAGAGTCGAGTACGGATGACACTTCATCTGAGACTGAGGATTCTTCTGTATCTTCCTCAACCGATAGTCCCCAGCTACCAGAGAAGATTGATGACACCATGACTCCTCCGGAGAAAAAACCTGATGGGGAAGCTGAGGCTGATCCTCCCCAGGAGCCAGTGGATATCGCAGACAGGATGTTCAGGGATTACGGGGGAAATATCCTCACTATTGAGACGGACAGCACAGGGGAGATTACTTCATGGACAAGCGAGAGAGAAGACTATTACTCTGACGAGACTGTTACTGAAATACTCTCGATTATCAACAAAAGCGGGGCAGAGTTCGATTATAAGGGAGGGTATTACTTCCTCAAGCACAGGACACCTTCCGGCTATACTTACGCCGTCCTTGATTCCTCTTCCTCCGTCAATGACTTCGAGCGTATACTTACATGGGGAATAATCGGAGGTGTTGCTGCCTGGATTCTTCTCTTCCTGCTTTCACTCAAGCTGACGCGGCTCATGGTGAAGCCTGTAGAGGAGGCTTTCAACAAACAGACCCAGTTCATCTCGGATGCAAGCCATGAACTCAAGACTCCTATTGCTGTAATCCAGGCCAATGCTGATGTCCTTAAGAATGAATATGACGGAAACAGGTGGCTTGACTACATAATCACAGAGACACACAGGATGGATAAGCTTGTAAAGGACCTCCTCTATCTATCTAGTGTCAATAAGGCTGTATTGAATTTCACTTCCTTTGATTTGTCGCGCCTTGTGGAGGGGACTGTCCTCCCGTTCGAGGCCCTGGCCTTCGAGAAGGGGATGGTGATCGATTGTGATATTAAAAAAAATATCCACATTCGGGCAGATGAAGGTGAGATAGAGAAACTCATCTCAATATTGCTCTCCAATGCCCTCAAATACTCCTCGGACAATGGTCGAATCAAAGTGACGCTGACAGAGAGGTATAAGTCGGCAGTCCTCAGGGTCTGGAATGAGGGCATGGGGATAAAGACGGAGGACTTATCCAGGGTCTTTGAGCGCTTCTACCGTGTCGATAAGGCACGCTCCAGGGAAAACGGGAGTTACGGCCTGGGACTTGCAATGGCCAGGACGATTGCTGACAACCACAGGGCCAGACTCACAGCTGACAGTGAGTACGGAAAGTGGGCTGAATTCACTTTTGAAATAAAAACGGAATAATTTTTTCCTTTCAAGGTTTCTTTAAGCTTCGTCTTCTAATCTCTACGTGTAAGGAGAAAAAAGATGAAGAACAGGGTCATTACAACTATCTTGTCAATTTTATTGGTTGTCTCAGTTCTCTTTGTTTCCTGCACGACAGGAAGTGAGAGCAATTACTCGAAGGCTGAGAATTCTTCTTCGGGGACAACAACAGACTCTTCCTCAAATACTGAAGGAAGCAGTGGAACATTTTCTTCAACCATTGCAGGTTGGATTACAGACGAAGAGGCAATAAAGACTGTAACTCCGTCAGAAGATCAGATGCCTGAAAAATATGATGCTTCAGACTTTGAGTATGACGAAGATGATTATACAGAGGTTGAAATCAACCTATCATCTCTATCAGACAGCTATGCTGATGGTAATATAACTCTCAAGGACGAAGATACTCTTCTGACAATTACGAACGGAAGTGAAAACAAGTATAACATCATTCTTTCCGGCACATACAGCAAGGGAGTCAGGATTAAATCAGATGACTCTGATTACATGCTAACTCTCAGCGGAGTAACTATCACATCCGCTGCAGATAGCGGTGAACAGGCTCTTAATCTCAAGAGTTCCAAAACATGTTTCATGGTGCTTGAAGGGACTAATACTCTTACCGGATGCACCGGCGAAGAGGGAAATGTTCTCAAGGCATCTGGGTCTCTTGTTATCTCGGGAGACGGCACCCTCTGGGTCAATGCAGAGACAAAGAACGGTATCGTCTCGGATGATGTGGTTGTCATCAACAGTGGAGTTATAAACGTGGTTCTCAACAGTTCGACAAGTGGCGGAACCGGAATAAAGCCGGTCAACGGTTATGTCCAGAACGGAGGAGAAGTGAATATTACCGGCCTCAATATGACTGAGGGCAGTGAAAATAAGGGCATCAAGGTCGACGGAGATGAAGATGAGACCGAGTATGGTGCAGGGAAGGGTTATATCCTCGTGAACGGAGGAAGAATAACAATCAAGACTTCCGGAAAGGGTATGACTGCCGGTTTCGATTACACCGAGGATGGTGATACTTCTTCAAGCGAGTATGACCCTTATGCTGATGTCTTCATCAACAACGGTCTTATAACCATCACGACAACCGCAACCCCGCGTGAGGACTCATCAGATACAGCCAACGACGGAGTGTCGCCGGAGGGAATCGAGGGCAAGAGGAAGGTTATCATAAACGGAGGAAAGATCATTCTCAACACAACCGATGATTGTATAAACGCATCTAGCGACAATGGATGCTCAGTTGAGATTAACGGTGGTTTTATCTACGCTCATTCCTCTCAGAACGACTCAATCGACAGCAATGGAACGATTGCTATTAACGGTGGTGTCGTGATTGCGCTTGGTGCTTCGGCTCCGGAAGGCGGTATTGACTGCGATGAGGACAGCCGTTTCACATACACGGGAGGAACTGTGATTGCCATGGGTGGCTCGAACAATCTTCCTTCTGCAAGCGGAAGTACAGGGTACTACCTGACAACCGGGAGCGGATCAGGGAATATGGGAGGTGGCCCAATGGGAGACGGAACCACACCTCCGGAACTTCCCGATTCTTCTGATATGACACCTCCGGACGGCGATTCGGGTTCAACCCCTCCCGAAAAGCCGGATGGAACGGATTCAGGTCTCGGTGAACCACCGGAGAAACCGGACGGTGACTCGACTTCTGCTGCACCTGGTGGACAGCCCGGCGGAATGGGTGGCGAGGCGAGTGGCTCCCTCTCCTCAGGTGATACCCTGGTCCTCCTTGACGACGATGGAGATGTGATTATTGCCTTCACAGTTCCGAGTGGAGCAGTAACATCAAATGTCTTCATCGCTTCCAGTGAACTGAAGAGTGGAGAGACATACTCGATCTCCTCTTCAGCAGAGGTGAAGAGTTCTCAGTACACATTCGCTGATGCTCTCTCTTTTGGAAAGGTGAGCGTGAGTGTGGAGTCTTCGACCAGCTTTACGGTATCGAGTAAGGCAACTTCAATTACACTATAAGAGTTTCGGGCTGTCTCCGGATGGCCCGATTTTCTTTTCCTTCTCTTTCCTTTTCAGCTTATAATCAGAGCATGAGAGGAATATATTTTGATGGAGTGGAGGCTCTTTACAGGGAGGACCTCCCCGTTCCGGAACGGAAAGAGGATGAGAGCCTCATTAAGATTCTCTATGCTTCTGTATGCTCAACGGACCGCGAAATACTCAAGGGCTACAGGCCGTCCTTCAAAGGGATTATGGGGCATGAGTTTGTCGGAGAGGTTGTTGATTCTGAGAGGGAGGAGCTTATCGGGAAGAGAGTCGTGGGGGAGATAAACGAGAATTGCGGCCACTGTCTCTATTGCAGGACGGGAAGGGAGCATCATTGTAATGAGCGTAAGACCCCCGGCCTCAGCAGAGATGGGTGCTTTGCCGAATATATGGTTCTGAAGACACGTCTTCTCCACATTGTTCCCGACTCCCTTCCGTCAAAGGTGGCAGTCTTTACAGAGCCTCTTGCAGCTGCATTTGAAATCCTGGAGCAGATAAGAATTGAGAAGGGAGAGGAGGTCGGAATCATAGGGGACGGGAGACTTGCTCTCTCTATAGCAAATGTCATGCACCTTGCCGGGGCAGAGCTGACAGTTATGGGGAGACACGAGGATAAGCTGAAACTCTTTTGTAATCTCGGGAAGACCACTCTTGAGCGCCCTTCGGAGGCATTTGAGGTTGTAGTTGAGGCCTCGGGAAGTCCTTCTGGCTTCAATGATGCTCTCAAGTGTGTGAGAAAGAAGGGAACAATAATTCTTAAGAGCACGTTTACCGAGAAGGTGAGTTTCGACCTCAGCCTTATTCCTGTGAATGAACTTACTCTCATCGGAAGCAGGTGCGGTCCTTTTGAAAAGGCACTTGATGCACTTGAGAGGGGAAACATTGTCCTTCCTCCCTTGGAAGAATATGATTTGAGGGACTTTGAGAAGGCCTTCTCGTCTCCTGCATTCAAGGCGGGATTTTGTATTTGATTCTTCACCGGGGAATGGATGGTGATATTGCCCTCTGAATCACTCATCTTCATATGGGTTGTACGGATTCGGGTACCCGAATGAGGAACCTTTGGTGGTGGTTGTTATCCACTCATCAGCTGAGTTTGAGTCTTCCGTAGTCGGATAGCGTGCAAGCACACGTGTTGATGTGACATCCTCCGAGGAGACTGGGTCTCCAATCCACTCTCCTGTTTCCTCCAGGTATTCCTGTATCTGGATGAACGTCTCCTTCTTCTCTGCAGCTTCTGTGAAATCTGAATAGAGGATGGCGTCTGTTATTTCACCTCCGACTTCGTCATAAAGAAGGACGGCACCTGTTGTGCTTATAAGAGTATGGTCCATTCCTCCATCCACAAAGTAAGTATAGACAGGGTTATCCTTATTCCTTTCGAATGGGTCCTGTCTGCTCCTGCTGTCCCAATAGACTACGATGATGTCATCTTCATTGACTTCAAGGGATGGAAGTACGACTCCGGTTGTACCTAACTCATCTGTCAGCATAATACCGGCAGTATTTCCTCCACTTCTTACGTAGAGTTCTATCCTGTCCGGGTTTGTTTTTGTCCCTGCAACAGAGAGCTCGCTTATGACAAGTCCGGCCTTCCTGTCATTCTTTCCGTAGAAGGTGAAGAAGGCCCTGGTGGTGTTACCGCCGTTCTTGGTGAATGTCAGGGCAAGGGTGTACTTCTCTCCCATCTCGAGGGTATAGGGGAGGGGGATTGTGATGCTGTCCCCCAAAAGCTGTTTTTTCTTCTTCACTCCGTTGAAGACAATCTCCTTTACTTCTACTTTCTCTGAGAATCTGATTGAGAAGCTTGAGTTGTCAACAAGACCGTATTCAAGAATCTTTGCCCCCTGTATGTCTTCTTTCAGGAGGAGATTCTCGACTTCAGCCTTTATGTTTGAGCATGAGACAAGGACAATAGCAAGTGAAAACAGGAACAAAAATAACTTCTTCATACTTATAAAGCAGAAAAATTCGGAAAAATGTCAAAGTTTTCAGTAATTGTTAAGTAAATTTTACATAAAAAAACTGGAGAACAACCTCCAGTCTTTGGTGGACGTCTTATCCTACCTATGGTGAGCCCCGGGTCATTACGACCAGGCTGATTCAGCAACCGCTGATAACCTTCTTATAACATCATATCTTTCTTTATGCAATATTATTCGATGTACTCATACGCTATGCATCTTAGTATTTCTTTCACTCGATGAATTTTATATATTTCTTGATAAGATTTCTTTTTCCCTCAAAAAACATCTGTTCTGTTTTGGAGAGCGCATAGTGTTGTGCCTTAATGCTCAACCACCTCAAGGTGCACACAAAATCCGCTACCTGGAACAGTCTGCAACTTGAGGGTTTTACTTTATGAATCTCAACATTAGACAGGACAGATTTAAATTCCTCTATAAGCAGTTCGCTGACGATTATCTGTCCGTTATCATAGAAGATATTAATCTTCTGAAACAGCGTTAGATATTTGAGATTCTCAGTAACAAACATGCGTATTTCCTTTGCGAGCCTGAGGTGTATCTCCTCTTCATCCAGATTTTTCTTTTCAACGAAAAACTCTTTGTGGGCTATGTCAATCTTTCGGTAAAAGGCGAAAAAGTAGCGCATCAGTTTCTGCCTTATTGTCAGAGATGTGTAACTGTAATCTCCATCTCCATGTATAAGTGGCCCGGTATGGAAGCAGTGATTTGGATAGCCAAGTAAGGAAAATACTTCCTCCAGTTTTCTTTCTTCCTCAGATATGTCTGACGATTTTGCTTTGAAGACCAGTCCTATTACGTAGTAGAGAGAGTTTGTTGTTCTGTTCCCCAAGTTGCCTGATTCATCGACGTAAATGTCAAGTTCATCATTTTCTCCTGAACTGTATTCTCTGAAAACATCTGATAAGACGTATTCTGTCATGCCGTTTTGATAATTTTCCATATATGGGGAGTTGAAGTCGATATATTTCATTTTGCCTGTCTCCTATATTTCAAGCAGAATAATTCGGAAAAATGTCAAAGTTTTCAGTAATTGTTAAGTAAATTTTACAAAAGACTGGAGAACAACCCCCAGTCTTTGGTGAGCGTCTCGCCACACCCATGGATTAGCCCCGGGTCATTACGACCAGGCTGATTTGTCCAGATTACACCATGCTTTCTCATGTTGGGCAAGATGGTATAAGAGAAGAACTGGACTGATTTTACGACTTATCTGGGGTTTTCCCGTACTCTGCCATTTTTAGGGACAATCGATGTTGTTAAAAAAGAGTGAAAACAGGTATATAATCATACCATCGTACTTGGAGAGGTTTGATGGTCAGGATTTTCATTTGTGATGATGACGCTGTAGAAAGAAGGAAGATAGAGAACAGTCTTATCTCCTATATTTCAGCCCGCCCGGACATTGCAATCGACTACAACATCTTCTCCTCTTCATTTGAGCTAATGGAGGAGACGGAGAGGTCGGGGAAACCTGATATTATCCTTCTTGATATCTTTATGCCGGGGATGATGGGGACTGAACTTGCAAGGAATCTCGGAAAACTGGATGGAAAGACAGCTATCATATTCGTGACTACGAGTTCCGACTTTGCCCTGGAGGCGTTCTCCGTCCATGCTTCTGACTATATCTGTAAGCCTTATACACAGGAGAAGTTTGACTCTTCCCTCGACAGGGTGATAGAAGCCCTGGGAGAGAGACATTGGATCCTCCTTTCTTCAGAGGGAAAGATACACCGTGTGGCCCTTGAGGACATCATATACATCGAGACAGTCGACAAAAGGCGTGTGTTCACCCTCTCGAGTGGCCTCAGACTGCCCTCCTGGATGTCTGCATCTGAACTTGAGAAGCGGGTGCTTGTCGGGAAGGGAATAATCAGGTGCGGGAGTTCATATATCATCAATTTTGCCCATGCAAAGTGTTTTTCCGCCAATAATCTTGTTATGGATAACGGAGCCCTTATCCCGATTCCAAGAAGATTCAAGCAGACTGTAAAGGAGCAATATTTCGCTTACTACACAGGGGAGGCAAAACGCAATGCTGGAAACTAAATATGTTCTGACCGCTCTCTTTGTATGCTTCGTCCTCTTCTCCATCCATCTCTCCGCCGCCATACTTCTTGAGGAGAGAAGGTTCTCCATAAAGAAGACAGTCATTCTCTGGCTGACTGCGGGCATAGTCTTCTTTCTGGTAGTTTACCTCTGCTACAGTCTGCTTCCCTCTTCAATAAGACTTGCTGTTTCATTACTTGTTGCCTTTCTTTATTTCTGGGCAACTTTCATATATGCCTCTGCGGACGGGCTGTGGAAGAAATGTTACCTCTGGGTGACATACGGGACTGTCTTCTGTATCCTGTGGCCGTTTTCAATAATGTTCTCAAAGCTCTTTACGGTCTTTAGAAGTGACATAGCAGGGTATTTTATCCGGGCTGTAATCCAATTCTGTTTCTGCATGCCACTTCTTCTGGCTTACAGGAGGTATTTGAGGTCTGTTATAAAGGAGGTGAGCGGTTTCTGCTCTTCCTCATGGATGAGGCTGTTTCTCTCTTCTATAATCTGGTTTTCTGTTTTCCTGGTATTCCTGACTATGATGTCTGCAGGTGGGTGGTCGAACAGGACACTTCTTCTTATTTATTCTTTGTGCATTCTTGCATACATAGCGTCAAGCATGGTCTGTATCAGCACAATATATTATATGCGTAAGGAAGGACGTGACGAGGCCGCCAGAAAGAATGCAGAATATATGGCCTCCTATGTTGAGGCTGTCAGACAGAGGGAGAGCGAGACGAGGCGAATCCGTCATGACATAAGGCATCACAATGAGCATATTGCCTCACTGGCAAGAAAAGGGGATACCCAGGCTATTCTCAATTACCTTGGAAAGGATGACATAAGTGAGGAGAAAAGGGTTGTCTGGTGCCCCCACATTGTCGTGAACGGTATCTTATCATCCTATGCCCTGAAGGCTGGTGAACGTGGCATTGCCTTCTCTGCTTCTGCTGATACTCCGGCACTCTCTCCCATAAGTGATGTCGACTACGTTGCTATACTATCCAATCTTCTTGAGAATGCAATTAACGCCGCTGGGGAAATATCTGGTGGAGGTACTGTCACTGCAGATATAAGAAGTGTGGGGGAGAAGACTGTGATTGTTGTTACGAACCCGTCATCTCCAATAAAGCTGGAGGACGGACTACCTGTAAACCGCAGTATAGGGATAGACAGCATTATCACCTCTTCCAGGAAATACAACGGGGAAGTCAACTATAAGCTTGAGGGGAATATATGCTCGTGTTGTGTTGTCTTGAGTCCGTAAAGTGACCAATTTCGGACCAAAAACTACCAATTTCGGAAAGCAAAGCAAAATCAGGGCTTCATTGTGATAGCATTCCCTGAAGAGGGCATCTCCATGCTTGGAGGGGGATTCTTGATTTCAGTCCGGCACCCTTTTAAGCAGTATAGTCAGAAGGGAATTGACAGCTTTGCCTCTTCGCATTACGGAGTGAAAGGGGATGAAAATGGTGATTAGTGAAAAGTGGAACGGTGATTTCTCAGAAAAGACTGTTGATGATATTTCTGCTCTGTTTGTATCTTCTCTTGAAAGAAGTGGATGTGACAGGAAGGATATATTGAGGTTGAGACTCTCCCTGGAGGATATCCTCTGCTCGTGGCTTCCTTTTCTTCCCTCTGCCCGGACTGGGTACCGCTCAGGAAAGAGGCTCGGAAGGTCCTTTATAGAGATTTCAGTGAAGGGCGATGAAATCAGGGATGAAGATGAGATCAGGGATTATACCCTCTCGAGCTATCTTCTCTCACAGGCGGGGCTCTCCATTACAAAGAGTTACAGGAACGGGATGAATGTTCTCTCCGTCTATCCCGGAAAGAAAAAGAGAATGGGACAGCTCCCGAAACTCCTCATCGCCATAATCCTTGCCGTCATGCTGGGGCTAATGGAAAAACTTCTCCCGGAAAGGGCAAAGGAACTGACGGATGCTGTGACAGGTCCTCTGTTCAATCTGGTCCTTAACCTTCTCTGTGCAATATCATCTCCAATGATATTTCTTGCCATCACATGGGGAATTTTCAATATAGGGGATATTTCAACACTCGGGAGACTAGGACGCAAGGTCATAACAGACATTATTGTGCTTACATTCCTTATAGCTGTGGTCTCATCCTCTGTGCTTATATGGTTCTTTCCTTTGAGTCTCTCCAGTGACGGAACATCGCTGAAGGGCGGACTTGGTGAAATATATGGGATGATACTCGATATCGTCCCTTCTGATATCGTCTCCCCGTTCCTGGAGGGAAACACACTTCAGATAATATTTCTTGGCACTGCTGTCGGAGTTGCCCTCCTGATTCTGGGGGACAGGGTATCTGCAACACGGGCTGTGATTGAGCAGATGAATGAGGTTGTCTCTCTTCTGATGGGGGCAATCACAAAGTTTATCCCCGCATTTGTCTTTCTTTCCGTCTTCTCCCTGGTGGGAACTGACTTCTCTGGTGAGGTTTACGGCATCTTCCGTGTGATATTGCTGACATTCATCTTCGCGCCTCTTATCTCGCTTGTGCTCATTGCTGTGCTTTCCGTGAAACATAAGGTGAGGTTCTCTCTTCTTCTCAGAAAACTTCTTCCGACATTCCTTATCGGGATTTCGACAGCTTCCTCTTCGGCAGCATTTGCAACCAACATGGAAACATGTGAAAAAAAGCTCGGAATAGACTCCGTCCTCGCTCACTTCGCAATCCCGCTTGGCCAGGTCATATTCAAGCCCGGTGCCCTCGTCGGATTCCCACTTGTGTGTCTGGCCATGGCAGAAATTTACTCAGTGCCGATTACGCCTGTATGGGTTGTGACGATGGTCATCATTGTTGCACTCCTATCCATGGCGGCCCCTCCTGTTCCAGGGGGTGCTATTACCTGCTACACGGTAATGTTCTCACAGTTGTCAATTCCTGTTGAGGCTGTTGCAATTGCCGTTGCAGTTAATTCTGTCATAGACTTCATAATGACTGCGAATAATCTCACGTGTCTCCAGGCTGTCACTGTCATGTCGGCGGGAAAACTGGGGATGCTTGACAGGAAAATCCTTGCTTCTGACGGAGAGAATTTATGAAAAGAAAGATAAATATCATCACAGTTTTGGTGCTTTTGGTTTTCGTTCTTGCATCTTGCATCAAAGATGATGAGACAGTTGTATTCAGGACTGTGGAAGACTTCTCCGGTCATAATCTTGGAATCCTGACGGGGACCGTCCTTGACAGGCTTACAGATGAAATTATCCCGGATATTACCTGGAATTACTATGAAGACCATACGGGTGCTCTGGAAGCCCTCATGAAGGGCGACATTGATGCTGCTCTCAATGATGAGCCTGTTGCACGAGCTGCCGTAGCAGAGAGGGAAGGGATTGGGTTATTCCCCGAAATAATAATCAAGGACAGCTACGGCTATATCTTCACGAAGGACAGTGGACTTAACGACAAGTTCTCTCTTGTGATAGAGGAGTTCCTCTCTGACGGGACGATAGATAGCCTCAAGGAAAAGTGGTTCAGTGGTGACAGCGAGAGGATGAGAATCGACTGGAGTTCATATGATACGGCAGAACGTCCCGGCGGAATGATAAAATATGCATTCGAACCGACTGCGTACCCCATGACTTACATGGGATCCGACGGCCGTGCAAGCGGATTTGAGGCCGAACTTCTCCTTATGATAGCAGACAGACTCGACATGGGAGTGAACTGTATTCCTGCCAATTTCTCGTCAATCATCAATTTCGTCCAGACCGGGAAGGCGGATGTTGCCTCCGGAGGCATATCAATTACGGATGAGAGAAAGGAGTCTGTAGACTTCTCTCTGTCCCATTACCTGGGAGGTGCCGTCTTTATCTGCCGCAGCGAGAACCTTGAAGGTGTATCACTTGGAGAAAAGGAATCAAAGAGTTTCTTTACCAGTCTCTCTGAAAGCTTCTATAAGACCTTTGTGAAGGAGCAGAGGTGGGTGCTGATAGCCAAGGGACTCGGAATCACACTTCTGATATCAGCACTCTCGACTCTTTTCGGAACTCTTCTGGGCGTTGTTCTCCTCTTTATGCTCCGGAGCCGGAAGAAGTTCATACATGCGCCTGCGTCCTTCTTCTGCACCATCATCCAGGGAATACCGACACTTGTAATACTGCTTATCGTCTACTTTGTCATATTCGGAAGTGTGAGCCTTTCTCCGGTGATAGTTGCGACAATTGCCTTCTCATTGATTTTCTCTGTCTCTGTTGCGGGAATCCTTGAGAGCGGTATCAACGCAATAGACAGAGGACAGGAGGAGGCATCTGTTGCCTTGGGGTTCGGTAAGATTGACCTCTACAGAAGAATCATAATGCCACAGGCTGTCGCTCATGTACTTCCGCTCTATAAGGGTGAAATTGTAAGTCTCGTGAAGATGACAAGTATTGTGGGGTACATAGCCATCCAGGACCTGACAAAGGCTGGTGATATCATAAGAAGCCGTACATACGAAGCCTTCTTCCCCCTCATTGCAGTTGCTCTCATCTACTTTCTTCTCTCTTCTCTTATAGGATTCATCATCAGCCGTATTGCGGAGGGTATTAATCCTAAGAGACGGAAGGTAAGACTTCCCCGGATGGCTGAAGAGGGTGTCATTGAGTTAGAAAGCGAAGAAAAGAGTAATGATGGCTCTGTCCTCATCGAGATAGAGCACCTCAGGAAGGAGTATCCTAATATCACACCTCTCATGGATGTGAATACCACAATAAGAAGAGGTGAGGTGATAACCATAATCGGCCCTTCCGGAACGGGTAAGTCAACACTCCTGAGATGCATAAACCGCCTTGAGACACCGAGTAGCGGGGCGATAAAGGTGTTCGGTGAGGATACTTCAGATAAAAAGACGGATCTCAGGGCATTGAGACAGAGGATGGGAATGGTCTTCCAGTCATTCAATCTCTTCTCTCATATGACAGTGATAGAGAATGTGATGCTTGCTCCTGTGGTATTGAAGAAAGAGAGAAAGGAATATGCATACGCCAACGGTATGAGGCTTTTGAGAATGGTGGGAATGGCCGGGAAGGCTCTCTCATACCCGGATGAACTTTCGGGGGGACAGAAGCAGAGGGTCGCAATAGCACGTACCCTTGCAATGGATCCGGAGATCGTCCTCTTTGACGAGCCTACATCTGCACTTGATCCCACAATGGTCGGGGAGGTGCTTTCTGCCATCAGGGAACTTGCCAAGAAGGGGATGACAATGATGATTGTCACCCATGAGATGAAGTTTGCCCGAGATGTTTCAAGCCGTATCTTCTACATGGACCAGGGGGAGATATATGAAGACGGAACACCTGAGGAGATTTTCGAGCGTCCGAGAAGAGACAGGACAAGAGTGTTCGTGAAGAGACTGAAGGTTCTCTCCCTCAGCATAGACTCGGCGGACTACGACTTCATCGCGATGAGTGAGAAACTCCAGACTTACGGTGAGAAGAACATGTTCGGAAAGAAGAGGATAATGGCTCTCAGACTTCTGTTTGAAGAGGTCGTTGCTGTGGGTATTATGAGAAATAACGGCTTCAGGTTCCCAATTACGATTGCTGTGGAGTATGGGGAAGATGACGATATACTCAGTATGCGCTTTGAATGGGAAGGTGAGGAGTTCAATCCGCTTGAAAACGGGGATGAGATTTCAAGAAAGATTATCACATCACAGATTAATAAGAGTGTATTTACGTGTGTAAATGGAAATAACAGGCTTCAATTAAACCTATGAAGGAGAAATGAATGAGTTGTAGTAATACCCGTCCGTGCCCGTGCACGTACAACTGTCCGAGACATGGAAGATGCTGTGAGTGTGTAGCACATCACAGGGATAATGACGAGGGAGTTCCCGGATGCTTCTTCTCTCCTGAGGCAGAAGCCACATACGACAGGAGCATAACGGCATTGTGCATTGACAAGGGGATAAACACAAAGGATCTTTTTCACCACTCCCTTCTGGAGGGATGAATTGTTTTCTAATCTTACCTATCGTCTTGAAAGCCATTTGATGAATGAAGTATCTTAAGGTTATGAGTATCTTAAAACCACATAAGTTAGGGGTGATTGCCGGCCCTGGCTCAGAATATTTCACCGGCAAGGTCGTGAAACATCTCAGACGCCTTTATATCGACAGATATGAGAAACTCTCAGAGGCCCTGACAAAAAGACACGGCATGACGGCAGAAGAGCTACTTAAGGAAGTGACTTTTCTTGATGACATCGACTCGAAGAAGATTCCGACTGGAAAGCTACCTACTGCCTTCCACTGTCCCGACATCACAATCAACGTCAAGTACACACGTTTCTCCAATGGAGAAGAAAAGGCCGAGATTATTGATCCTGTCAGGGGATTGAGCGTCTACGTTATCCATGATGTGTCGAATAATGCACCTATCAGGGTTGCAGGAAGCGAGGAGCCTGTCCAGCTCTCGATTAACGACCACCTGATGTTCCTCTTCACGACAGTCAATGCCCTCCGTAATGCTGGAGCGCAGTCAATTACCCTTGTCCTTCCAACCTATCCGTATGCCCGTCAGCACAAGAAGGCTTCAAGGGAGCCTTTGACAGCTGCTATGTTTGCACGCTTCTGCGAGGAACTTGGGGTAGACAGGATTATCACACTCGATATCCACTCACGCGAAATCGAGAATGCGTTCAGCACGTGTGCTCTTGAGAATGTCCATGGTTCCTACCAGACACTCATGGCACTTAGAAAACTCATCGATTTCTCTGATCCTGACATTGTTGTCGTTTCTCCCGATACCGGTGCAGTCAACAGAAACAAATTCTATGCACAGGCGCTTCACAGGCCTCTTGCAATTCTCTATAAGGAGAGGGACTACTCAATGGTGTCCACCTCCGCAAAGAACACTAATATTAAATCAATCAATCTCCTGGGAGATGTCAGGGGAAAGACCGTCCTGATGGCTGACGATATGATAGCTACCGGTGGCACAATGATTATTGCCATGAGGGAACTCATGAACAGGGGAGCCAAGAAGGTTATCGTCATGGTCTCTCTTCCTTTCTTTAATGGAAATGCCATCGAGAACTTCGACCAGGCTTACAATGAAGGAATCTTCTACAGGATTATCGGGACAAACGGTGTCTACCAGGGCAAGGAACTCCTTGAGAAGGAGTGGTTCATACAGGCAGATGTCACCGAGCTTTTTGCACGTGTCATCTCCCGCCTGCACCATGGCAGGGCAATCTCGCCGCTTCTCGACAACAGAAAGTTCATCCAGAAGCTTGTTGATATGACCCAGGCCGGTGTGTCCGCACCTGGTGACGATACAGCTATTCCGGAGTGATGGAGGAGAAGCTTTATGCAGATGTCCAACCGTATCTCAGGCTTCCAGTGTTCCCCGATAAGAAGACTGGTGCCGCTTGCCAGGGAGGCAAAGGCTAAAGGGGTGCATGTCATACACCTCAATATCGGGCAACCCGATATCAAGACGCCGAAGGAGGCACTTGATGCCATCCACAGCTACAATGAGGAGACCATAGCCTATGGACTGAGTGAGGGCGAGTACAAGCTCAGAAATGCGCTTCTTGGCTACTACGCCAAACTTGGTATCCAGGATCTCACTGTTGACGACATCATGATTACCACCGGAGGGTCTGAGGCTTTGCAATTTGCCTTCATAACGCTCTGTGACCCTTATGATGAAGTCATAATCCCTGAGCCTTATTACACCAACGTTGCAACGTTTGCCAAAGTTGCAATGGTTGAGCTCAGGCCGGTTACATCCTCTTCGTCCAACGGGTTCATCCTTCCGTCAATTGATGCATTTGAGGATAAAATTAATAAGAAGACAACGGGAATCCTTCTCTGCTCTCCCAACAATCCGACGGGGCATATATATACAAGGGAAGAGCTTACGGCACTCCTTGAACTCTGCAAGAGAAAGGATATCTTCCTGGTTGTCGATGAGGTCTACAGGGAGTTCTGCTATGACGGGAAGAAATTCACATCGGTTCTTTCTTTTCCAGAGTATGCCGACAGGGTCATCTGTATAGACAGCTTCTCCAAGCGTTTCTCGATGTGCGGGTCACGTATCGGAGCAATTGTCACGAAGAACCATGAGTTCATTGAGAATTGTCTCAAGATGGCACAGGCAAGGCTCTGTCCGCCTGCCGTGGAGGAAGAGGCTGCAGCTGCTGCGCTTACGGCACCTGAGGAATATATCACCAATACAGTTGCTGAGTATGAGAGAAGGCGTAATACCCTTGTCAAAGCTATGCAGAAGATAGAGGGTGTCAGGGTTACAATGCCCAAGGGAGCCTTCTACTTCATTGCTGACCTCCCTGTGGATGATGCTGAAAAATTCGCCACATTCATGCTCAGGGATTTCTCATATAAGGGTAATACTGTCATGTTTGCCCCCGCTGAGGGATTCTACTGGACAGAGGGATACGGCAGATGCCAGGCCCGTTTTGCCTATGTGCTTAACGAGGAAGAGCTGAAGATGGCTGCAGAATGTTTGCGTCTAGGCCTCAAGGCTTACAGAAAGAACATTATGCATATCCAATAAGGAAGGATGAGAGTGTTTGATTTCTTTTCTCCAATTGAAGCAATAAGAAAGATTTCCGGTCAGAAAGCAGAGAAGAACATTAATGAATCTTTTGATTACCTTGTAAATGATTTTAGGGCAATAGCAAAGCTCTTTGAGGAATACTATCCTCTGGAACTTCTGAAGCTGTCCCTCTGGCAGGAGAAGGAGGACAGAAAAGACAGAATCAGACGCACTTCCTACACGCTTCTTCCCGTCCTCCTGCAATCTGTGCTGTCATCAGCCTATTTTACACGCTGTGGCAGCGGAAAAGCTGTGAAGGGCGCAGACTGGAACAGACTCAAGGGGCTGGGGGAAGATGTCCTGAGGCGTCTCATAAGAATCATAGATAACAGGACTGCACTTTTTCTTGAAGACGGGGAGAAAACCAATGCAGACGGAGAGAATTACCGCTCTCTCATTGCATCACGTCTTATCCCCGAGGAGTTGATTGGGGAGAGACTCTCTTCTTCGTCTGTTATGCTCAGGTCCCTTTTGAGGGAAGATACGACTCTTGAGGAGAAGACTGGAGTCCAGTCTGACACTCTATGGCTCAACCTGGACCATATTGCAACATACAGCTACGGGGTTGTTGATGACTATAATGCAAGACTTGAAGCCTACAAGGCAGATTTCAACAAAGCTGTTGAAGCCAAGGGTCCCCAGTTCCTGAAAAAGACTCCTGAGGAGATTTATAAAACCATTACAGGTGAAAACGGATGGACCGAGAGGGCAGAGAGACTCTCGAGGGAGAGGGAAGGTTACTCCATGTTCCTTCTTGGTGAACTGTCCTCTCTGGAGAGTTCCTCTTTCGAGCCGTTTACCGTCCAGGTAGGGGCCCTAGATATTGTTGATACCCTCAAAAAAGGCACATGGCCTGCCGTTGAGTATCCATTTGTCAGGTGGAACAGTCAGGAGACATATACCTTTGTCGGTAAATACATCCCCCTTTTCCTGTCCTCCAACCCGGTGTTAGAAAAAAGACGTGCTACGCTCCACGACGTACTTGCAATCTTCTACCGCATAGGTATAGACACATACACATACGACGGCAACAGCATAGAGATATCTGTATTGCCGTCATTTTATGACAGTAACCTCTTCCTCGATAAGGATGCCTACTCTGCCATAAAGAGGAGGCGTGAGGAGGAGAAGGCAATCAAGGCCAATTACGGACACAAGAGACTCATTGTCGACCCGGATTTGGATGCCAGGATGGAGCGGGATGGGGAGTCACTTACAATCTCCTCGGCATTCATGGCCGAAGCCACGTTCAACAAAAATACAAAGGGCGAACTTATAAGGACACTTCTCGGGCAGCTTGACCTTCCTCAGGAGACCAGTGAATACAAGGTAGTTGATGAGGATGAACTCGACAGCAGCGAAGCCCCGGCCAATGATGATGTCATGGACGATACTGTCACTGACGAATATGAATACGATAACTCTGACGAAAACGTTCTCCAGGATGAAGATGTCACACCTCCAGTCGAATATGAGAAGAAGAGTGTTGACATAAAGAAAGAGGAAGAGAAGTACGCTCTTACCGATGAAATCATCAAGAAGGATGAGGAAACGGAGAAGGAAGAGGAAAAGTACGAGGAAGAACTCGATGATGATATCTTCGATGACAGTGAGGAAGATGAGAAACTTGACGAGATTGGAGAGAAGGATGAGGACGAGTATTATGCCGACTATGATGTGGAGGAACCGGTGAAGGAGGCTCCAGAGACTGTCGAAGAGGACAGTGATGATGCTGAGGGAGATATACAGCTCGATTTCTTTGATCTCCTTGATGAAGATGAGGAGAAGGTAATAGACGACGAACTCGAGAGGGAAGATGAGGAAGAGTTTGCCAGGGAAGAGGAGAAGGAGGAGAAACTTGATGAGAATCCGATTCCTTCCATCAATCCCGAACTGACTGAGGAACTCGAGAAGGAAGATGAAATAAGCGAAAACATCGAAGAGGAAAGGGAAGAGGAAGAGAATATTGTTTCCGGCGGTGAGCTGGAGACATCATCTGAAGAGTGTGAACTATCCGATATTGAAGAGGAGATAGAGACTGAGGATTCTGATTATGACTCTTTCCCTGTAGAGGAGACACCGGAAGAAGCTCCTTCATTATTCCCTGGAGAGGAAAAAAC
>CAVIAZ010000019.1:0-21044 GCA_963640795.1 bacterium
ATTATCCATTTGTCATCTTTCCCCTTTTGTTTCATAATTAGCCCAAATAGGAAAATAGAATGAATAACGATAATAAGGTACGTGTACTCCTTGTAAAGGAGAGTGTCTTTGCCAACAACGACAAAGAGGCAGATAAACTTAGAAGTGAACTCAAAGATAAGGGCGTATTCCTGATGAACCTGATGTCAAGTCCGGGATCCGGGAAGACTACTACCCTCACAAGAATAATTGAGAGACTGAAGGATGAATTCAATATCGGGGTCATGGAGGCCGATATCGACAGCGATGTCGATGCCGTCACCATCAAGAAGTTGGGCGTTAAGTCTATCCAGCTCCACACAGGCGGGATGTGCCATCTCGATGCTGCAATGACACGGCAAGGCCTGGAAGGAATCGGGATTGATGATCTCGATTTCGTAACACTGGAGAATGTGGGCAATCTCATCTGCCCCGCTGAATTCGACACTGGGGCTGTGAAGAACGTTATGATCCTCTCCGTTCCGGAGGGAGATGACAAGCCTCTGAAGTACCCATTGATGTTCAGTACTGTCGATGCTGTAATCATCAACAAGATTGATGCTGCATCCTTCTTCGATTTCGACCTTGAAAGATGTAAGGGTTATATAAAAGAAAGGAATAAGAAGGATCCTCCTGTCTTTGCCATTTCTGCCAAGACTGGAGAAGGTGTTGATAAACTTACCGACTGGCTGAAATCTGAAATCCTGGAATGGAAGAAGAAATAATAAAGAATAAGCTTGGGAGAATCTGATAAAAAATGCATGAACTAGGAATAGTCTTCTCCATTCTTGACAGGCTTGAAGATGTGGCTAAGGAAGAAAACCTCAGTCACATCAAAAGGGTTACACTGGAAGTGGGAGAAGTATCGACAGTAATACCGGAATACGTGACACCCTGTTTTGACTGGGCTGTGAAGAAACGCCCCCTCTTCGGAGACACTACTCTTGAAATTGAGACTATCCACGCAATTACAGTCTGTAACAGCTGCCATAAAACATATGATACCGTCCCCAACGGAATCACATGCCCTTATTGTGGCTCAAGAGAGACAGAACTTGTGACAGGAAATGAAATAAACATCAAGGAAATTGAAGCGGAGTAGCTCACTCTCTTTCAAGTAGCCAGGCATAGGCCGGAATAATCCGTATTGTCTTCCCGTCCTTTTCCATCTCTCCCTCCTCATGGTCCGTGATGAGGGAGAAATTATTGAAGCAGACTGCGATATTTTACAAGTTTTAGGCACATCCAACTGCGATATTTTACAAGTTTCAGGTACTCCAAACTGCGATATTTTACAAGTTTTAGGTACTCCAAACTGCGATATTTTACAAGTTTTAGGTACTCCAAACTGCGATATTTTACAAGTTTTAGGTACTCCAAACTGCGATATTTTACAAGTTTTAGGTACTCCAAACTGCGATATTTTACAAGTTTTAGGTACTCCAAACTGCGATATTTTACAAAAAATATTTTTCAACTAGGTCAAAATTTGACCTACTATATGCATTATAATGTAGCCAAAGGGAAGACAAGGAGGAATGAAAATGGCCCTGTTTGTTGTATGGCTTACATTGCTTGCGCTGTTCTATCTAGGGCTAGCAAAGCTTATCGGGCTCCTGGAAAATAAGATAGACAGGTTCGAGAGGGAATTGATGAGATTGAAGGAGGAGGAAAGATGCTGAATTATCTCACTGCAGGAGTATGTGTGCTCCTGACAACAGGATTCGGAGCTCTATTTGTCAGGATGATAAATTTAGCTTCAAGGGTAAGGAAAATGGAAGAAATTTTCTTTTTGACATTCAAGGATGAAATTGAAAAGGAATTAAGCTGAGGAGGAAACATGGTAAACGTACAGTCATTAGGTATTAAGGATAACTTCGAAGACTATATAAAGTTCTTCGCTTTCGCACTCGATAAGCCAAGACTTACATTCAAAGGTTACAATGGCACTTACTACTACAAGAATCTTGCCCAGGCAGAGTTCTCTGTAGCTGTCACAAAAGACAGGGAGGGCAAGAAGGCACTCTCCGGGTTCGGAACACATGTCATGGGGAACCATAACTACCGAATGAGGATTGAGGAGGTTCTGAAGAATGAGGAGATGTCTGCGCTGTGTATATGCACGCCTCTCGAGGGAAATCCCGTAAGCATTCCAGTATCATTTGTACTCTCTGATGTACTTCCGTCCATCCTTCCCGGAGATACAGTTGTCTTCCAGGGGGTTGCAGCACTCTCATCTGGAAGTTTCTTCTTCTCGCAGGAAGAAGCAGAAGAGAAGATGGGTTGGAAGGACCAGAGATGCATGGGAGGCGAACTTCATCTCACTCCAAGACTTATCCTCTACAGGCTTGACCCGTCTCTCGATGAGGAATTCACACCTATCTATACAAAAATTAAAAGCTATGAAAAGCACCTCGGTCTCTCACAGATTGACACAGAGTACTTTGCTCCACTCTATACTCTCGAGGCAGACTCCCCCTTTGGTGATATCACAATAGCTGTCGCCGAGGAGGATCTTCCAGAGGAGGTGATTAAAAGACTCGACAGGAATGAAGAGGTATACCTCTATGGCGTTGTCAACTTCTCTGGTGATGTCGGGATAAAAGAATACCAGCAGGGTGCAATCTTTGATGAAGAGCATCTTTTAAGGGTACTCAGACAAGCTCTTGAGACAGGAGAGTTTGAAAGACTCTGGAAGAACATGGCTGAGGACTGCATCTACTACGGGTATTGCGGACGAAGACTTGAAGGGAGGGATGAAATAATTAAAAAAATGAAGGAGGTATGGGACGCCCAGCATGAAAACGAGAAAGACATCCAGCACCAGGCTATCGGGACTATAACTGAGGTTCTTGTCCCTCAAAGAGCAAAATACAGAGTCGGAAAGCGCTGTCTTCTCCCCTATTGTGATCCTTCTCAGGGGATTATATGCGTCAACTTCATCAAAGTTGAAAACGGGAAGATTTCAGCATTAGAGTTCATCTATGATCTGCTCTATCGCTTCGAAGCCGACCTCCCGGAGGAGAATCCCGAAGAGAATATATCGAGGAACATGAAGATTGTGAAGGCAGAAAAAAGTCCGGAGGAATGGACGGACTTCATCCTCTCGTGGCTCGGCGGAGAGAAGAAAGACTCTGTGGAATTCTATGCTGGAATAGAGCCGAAGTGTACGGCAAACATTCTCGGAGAGGAACTCTGCGATAAGGAAGATATATATGTGAAGGTAAAAGACCTCATCAATATGAACATATCACCATCCTCTCTCGATATCACAGTGAAGACATCAGATGACGGCAGGATAGAGAGACTTGAAATAGTTAAGGTAATACAGAAATAAATGTGTTATCCTTCTCTCAAGGAGAAATAATATGAGTGTAACAGTTCTCTCTGTCGGTGGTTCAATCATCGCACCGGAGAAGGTAAATACAGAGTTTCTGAAAGAGTTCAGAAAAGCTATCGTGAACTATCTTGAAGAAGATAAGAGTGCCGAACTCATCTTCGTATGTGGAGGCGGTGCCCCGGCAAGGATCTACCAGTCCGCTTATCGTGATATCTTAGGCTCGGACAGCTCGGAGAGGGAGGATTGGCTCGGGATAAAGGCCACATATCTCAATGCAGAGCTTGTGAGGGCAATCTTCAGCGACTACGTAAAGTGTGAGGTTGTCACTGACCCCACTGGAGAGATTAAAGAGAGAGGAAGAATCCTTGTTGCCTCAGGCTGGAAGCCCGGATTCTCCACAGATACCGATGCAGTTTATCTTGCAAAAAGGTTCGGGGCAAAGAAGATTATAAATCTCTCGAACATCGCCAAGGTCTATACCGATGACCCGAAGAAGAACCCCAATGCACAGCCTATCGACACAATCGGCTGGAAACACTTTAGGCAGATGGTCGGCTACGAGTGGAAGCCGGGCCTCAATGCCCCCTTCGACCCGATTGCCTCGGGACTCGCAGAGGAAGCCGGACTCAGCGTAATATGTGCTGACGGGAGGAATATCGAGAACACGATTGCTATTCTCAAGGACAAAGAGTTCGTGGGAACTACAATCAGACCTTAGTCTTCTCCTTCTTTAGGGAGAGGAAATAGGAACTCGGGTCTGCAAAGGAAGCGGGGAACGGGACATCAAGGGTAAAATCGGGTATCCAGAGGATATCATCATCACTCTTTTCCTGGATGAATCCGTTCTCTATGCCTTCCTCCTCCACAAGTGTGACAAGTTCATTGTACTCCTCATCGCTGATGGCGGTGAGGGAACTGTCCTCCTTCGGGGGGACGAACTGACTCATCAGGGAAAGATAGAAGTTGTCCTTGTAATTGGCAGCAAAGTACCTGATGAACTTTATCGAATGATTGACAGTTCCGGGAAAGACAAGATGCCTGAGTATGGTACCTTTTATTTTCTCCAGGTCTGTCAGAGGATGACGGACCTTTATCCAGTCCATCACAGGGACAATCACGTCCGCGTATTTACTCATTCCGCAGAAAACCTTTGAGACATTCCGGCTGAGACTCTTACAATCAAGAAGATAAAGATCTATATACTCATCAATAAGACTGAGGGCCTCTGTGCTCTCATAGCCGGAGCTGTTCCATACAACTGGAAGTGAGAAGCCCTTCTTTTCTGCCTTTTCAAGTGCATTCACAATTGACGGGATAAAGTGTGTTCCTGTAACAAGATTGAGCGTTGCGGCTCCCATTTTCTCCAGGTCCAGAAAGAGAGACGAGAGTTCATCCTCCGTTATCTCTATTCCCCAATTCTCCCCGTCGGAGCCGGAAATCTGACGGTTCTGGCAATAGGCACAATGAAGAGGACAGCCTGTAAAGAATACCATCCCCGAGCCCTTTTCACCTACAAGCGGGGGTTCCTCACCCCTGTGGAGACCTGACCAGGCTATCTTGATTTTATCTGACTGCCTGCACCGTCCTAAATTGCCGTTCACCCTGTCTATATGACAGAGGTTGGGACAGAGGGTACAGTCCGAGTAATATAAGTTCGTATCCATCGGTTATGATTATAATCGATATCATATTCTTGACAAACTACCCCAATTGACTATCTTTAATTCTGATGCAATTTAAATTTCTCAGGAAGAAGAAAGAAGAGAAGAAAAAGGAGATAAGATACATCCTCACCATCGATGGAGGTGGCATGAGGGGGATTGTTCCGGCATACATTATCAGGAAAATGAATGACGAACTGAAAAAGAAGACGAACCGTCCCCTTTACTCCTTCTTCGACCTTGTTGCAGGTACAAGCACAGGGGCACTAATTGCCCTGGGACTTACATCCCCCACAGAAGGGACTTCCTTCCAGAAAGAGGATGCTGAAGACTATTCTGTTGAAAGAAAATACACTAAAGGCCGCTTCTTCAAGAAGGAGCTATGCGAGCATGTGGGGTTTATCGAACACCTTGCAGACCCCGACATCTTTGTCGACCTCTATAAGGAAAACGGAGGAAAGATTTTCGCGCGGAAAGAGGCAAAAGGTATCATGAAGGTCCTTGGAGGACTTAATAAGCTCTTCAGCGACAAGTATGACTCTGTTCCCTATGAAGGTTTCCTCTCCTCCTTCTATGGCGAAACTCCGCTAAGCTCTGCACTTGTTCCCACAATGGCAGTTGCCTACAACGTGAATAAAGGTGAGAAGTTCATCTTCAGAAGCTGGGACAGCCATGACTTTCTCACTCGTGAGGCTGCACGTGCTTCATCAGCTGCCCCGCTCTACTTCTCCCCGGCCAGGTTCATAGACAGGGAAACCGGAGAGGAACTGACACTCATTGACGGTGGAATAATTGCCAACAACCCCATCCTTGCCGCATACATAGAGGCGGTAAAGCTCTATCCTGATGCAGATGAGTACCACTTCATCTCGCTCTCGACTGCCTCCAGTGTTTCCAGAATGGCCCCCGAGGAGTTCTCAAGCAACCTCTCCTGGCTTGGACCGCTTATGAGCGCCTATGGTTCGGCAAACATGAAGATAAGCCTGGAAGGTGTTGAGGCCATACCGAATGTGAAGGTACTCCGTGTATGGGAGGATGTGGTGAAGACCCATCTCAAGCTTGATGACATATCACCAGAAGCAGTAGCCACCCTCACAGATGCTGCAGAGAAAATATGGGATAGCAAGAAGGATGAGATCATTGCATTCATTGATGACATGATAGAAAACAGCACACTTCCTTCAAAACTCAGAATGAAAACAACAGCAGAAACTCAGGAGAAGATTGAAGAGAGTACTTCCACAAGCCTTGCCCTTCCCTCCCTGTAGGAGAATGCCACATCCCCGATTTTCGACTTGTCACCGACGATATCTGTAATGAGCTTTACGGCATAGAACCCGATTCCGAGTGCACGGGCGGCAACACCGACCCCGTATGCCTCCATATCGACTGCATCAGCTTTGAGAAATGTGTGTGCCGGAAGTACCTCATCTGCAAATTTTCCAGAGGAGCAGAGGATATAAGGGCTCATCTTATCAAGAGTATGTAATTCCCCGAAGGTTGCCCTGTCCGGCCCGATTGTCGTACCAAGCCTTACGTGCATGCTCGAGAGGTCCTGGTCCGGTGTGACAACACTCGAGAATGATATAACTTCCCCCTTCTTGAGGCGCCCTAGAGAGCCTGCAGAGCCAACAGAGACAACAACATCTGGCTTGTATCTCTCAGCATTGATTACAGTATGTGTAGCAGCAAGTACGGGGCCCACTCCCGAGACACATGTATCCCAGGGGCCGTCAAGTCCCTTAAGCTCATTTCTGTCCGAGGCAACAAGAAGAATCTTCATAGTGAGAGTGCCGATATGGCCGCACCGATTACAGGTGAGGACTCAATCTTGATTATTCTGTAGAACATTCCGTTTTCCTCTTCAAGAATCCTGTCAAGGAAATAGCGTGTATACCTTTCAAGGAACGGAAGCTTATAGAAGGTCGTGCCGTCGGCATTGATGACCACAGGGTGGAGAGGAGAAGATGACTGAGCACCCATAAGGGCGGCAGATGTAAGGTTGATGGCAGTAAGCTTTGCACTCCTTACAACAATCTTCTTGAGTATTGTGTAAAGGGAAGTCACATCCCTCTCGCTTGTGGTAGCTTTTCCAAGGAGGGTATCCCTGCTGTATGGGGAAGAGAGGAATGCTCCTACATCAGATGTGGAGAGAGATGGTATTTTATTAAAGGCATCCATAAACTCAAGCGAGAAAACATTCTCCCTGACCGCCTGTGCTATCACATAGTGGCTGAAGGCACCGATATATGCCCCGCTGATCATCTTCTCCAGGTGATAGCTTTCCGGGTTATTGGTCGTCATGGTAAATCCCCTGTCAAGGTCATTAATCTCGACAAAAAGATTACCGGACTCCGTGTTGATTATCTGGTCACCTTCACTGAGTGCTATCTTACCTATGTTTGCATTCTTCTCAATATATGCTGTATTGGTACCGGTTCCGAGGATAAACCCAATGTAGGAAGCAGCCTCGATTCCACCTTCTGCCTTGGCAGCAAGGAGAGTTGCAACAGTGTCGTTGACCACACTGTACTTAATGTCGCTTACGTCGTGTCCCCTCCCCTTGAGGACAGAGAGGATATTCTTCATGAGAGGCTTACCGATGGTCTCTGGAGCCTTTATCTCCTTACTGTAGAGAATCGGAACACCATCATGGTCTTCTGTTATGGAAGCAGCATAAGAGAAACAGAACCCGATACGTGTACTCTTTCCCATGAAACGCTCTATGTTGTCTGCAAAGATGGAGTAAAACTCATCAGCACTGACCTCTCTCTCGACACCCGGCATCCCGACTCTCCTGAAATCTGTTATCTCGGGCTTACCCTCATCATTGAATGTGACAAGGCATGTACGGAAGTTTGTTCCACCGGCATCCATGACAATTACACTCTCATTCTTTATAAGAGTCTTCGGGCTCTGTGCGTATGTCGGAATCATCTTGAGGGAACTCTCCCCACCACTGAGTCCTTTTTTCATCTCACTGTAGAAAAGAGAGATAATCCTTCCCGCATCCACATACTCCTCGCCGAGGGAGTGATTAACCAGAAATTCCTTTGCGTCCATATTAAGCCTTCCTTAGTCTGTATTCCAGTTCAACGTCGTATCTTATACCATTAACAGTGTAATCAGAAGAAGTGATTGTGAATATCCTGTCGTCTCCCCCCGCGATATCGAGTGCGCCTCTGACAGTGTAGACTTCGTCCCCGCTCACTATCACAAGGTCAAGGTCGACAGAAGCCTGGAAAGAGCTCAGATTCCCCGTAAGGATTATATCCATCTTGTCGAGTTCCGACTTACTTTCAATTCCAACAGTCCCTGTCACGACAAGCTCTCCCTTCCGGTAATCCCTCTCCTCAAGCATCTTCTTCGTCCTCTTCATCATTGCACCGTTCTGTGTAATTGAGTAAAGGGCACTTTCAAAGATGGAACACTTCGGTTTCGTGTTCAAAGCCTCAAGGTATGTGGATGCATCGGAAGAGGAATAGACGATATTATCCGGAATGATTTTATCCCCCTCCCCGACGAATGACACTCCCGGGAGAGGAAGAAGCGGGACGGAGGCACGGGAGGAGACAGTCACAAGGGAGACAGTCTCAAGCTCCTCATAGCACGGTCCGGCAGAAAGGGAGAAAAGCAAGAGCAGAAGAATAGGGAAAAACAGCAATCTCTTCATCCCTTTAAGTCTACTTTTTTTTCTTCTTTGGGCAATATCAAAGATGGAATTTGTCTGATAGAATAGAGGTATGAGTTCAACTTTTCTCTTCTATGATTTGGAAACATTCGGTCTTAACACACGTTATGACAGGATAGCCCAGGTGGCTGCAGTCAGGACAGATATGGACCTCAATATAGTGGGTCCTCCCATCCTTCTTTATGCAAAGCTCTCCCCTGACTATCTTCCTGTTCCCTCCTCCTGCCTTGTAACACACATCACACCCCAGGCAGTAAATGAGAAGGGACTTCCCGAGGCTGAGGTCATCGGAAGACTGAGAGAAGAGATGATGAAAAAGGATACAATCACACTCGGGTACAATACCGTCCAGTTTGATGATGAGTGTGTCCGTAATGCCCTCTACCGCAACCTCTATGACCCCTATGAAAGAGAATATCTTAACGGGTGTTCCCGCTGGGACATAATTAACCTTGTCAGGGCGACAAGGGACCTCAGACCCGAGGGACTTATCTTCAACAAACTCAACGATGATGGCTTTGTCTCATTCAGACTCACCGACCTCACAGAAGAGAACAACATAGAGCAGGTCGGAGCCCATGATGCCCTTGTTGATGTCTATGCTACAGTAAATCTTGCCAAGCTCATAAAGACAAAGCAGCCCAAGCTCTTCTCCTGGGCACTCAATCACCGGGGAAAGGAAAATATCAGGGAGGTTATCGATATGGTGAAGAGGACCCCGTTCCTCTCCACAAGCGGGAAGTTCGTGTCAGAGAGAGGCAATACACGTCCTCTCCTTCCGCTCTATTGGGCAAACAAGAATGATCTTTATTGCTTTGACCTCACCTACCCGATTCCATCGACCGTTGAACTCAACAACTATGCGGAAAGTGGCATCTACCGTCTCTCTGTAAACAAATGTCCGTTCGTTGCACCCCTCTCAACACTCTCTGCAGGTGCAGAGAAGAGACTGGGGTTCACAAAGAAGGAGATCCTCGAGAAGGCAGAGAAAGTATTACATAGCTCAGTCTTCAAAGCAGAAGATTTCACAGTGCAATATGAGCAGTCCTCCCCTGACCTGGACCCAGACCTCTCGATATATGGGTCATTCCTCTCACGCGATGACAAGCTCAAACTTGAAGAGATTCGTAAGCTTTCCCCTAAGGAAAAACTCATGGGAGAAAGAACAACACCATTCGACAATCCCAAATACCACAAGCTTGTGTGGCGTCATGTGGCACGCAACTGGCCCGAGGTCCTGGATGACAAGGAGAAGGTCCAATGGCGCAATTGGTGTTCGCAGCGCCTGGTGGCACCGCTTGTAAAGGATGCACAGTCAATCGACGATTATCTTTACACTTGTAATGAACTGTTAAATAGTTTAAATACAGATGGAGATGACAAGAAAGTAATATTGTCACTCATCGAATACGCTGAATACTTGAAGAAAACGATAGTTAAACCGGAGAAGGTATGAACAGACTTATAGATTTACTTCCGTCATTCAAAGAGCAGCTTGAGGCTCTCGATAAGACGCTGAGTCTTCCAGAGACCCTGGGCGACATGAAGAAGTATAAAGAGAAGATGGTGGAGCGCTCCCACATCGCCCCGATAGTCGAAAAACTTGAAGAGATGAAGAAGACAGAGGAAGACATCCTTGACAATGAGGAACTTCTTAAGTCAGAAGATGACCCGGAGATGACCCAGATGGTCAAAGATGACATATCATCACTAAGGGAGAAACTCGAGAAAGACGAGAGAGAGTGCAAGGTACTCCTCATTCCACCAGACCCTCTCGAAGGCAAGAACATAATCATGGAAATCAGGGCCGGGACGGGCGGAGAGGAAGCCGCACTCTTTGCAGCCGACATCTTCCGTATGTATGTCCACTATGCTGAAAAGAAACATTGGAAAATAGAGATTATGAGCCAGAACGAGACAGAACGCGGAGGATTCAAGGAGATTGTCTCTTCAATTTCCGGTAAGGATGTCTACGGCTCAATGCGCTATGAAAGCGGTGTACACCGTGTGCAGCGTGTCCCCGAGACCGAGAGCGGAGGAAGAATACATACCTCGGCAATCACTGTTGCCATCCTCCCGGAAGCCGAGGAGACCGATATAGTAATCAACGAGAAAGACCTCAAGATAGATGTCATGCGTGCCGGTGGTCCGGGAGGACAGTGTGTCAACACGACCGACAGTGCTGTGAGAATTACACATATACCGACAGGCATTGTCGTCATCCAGCAGGATGAGAAATCACAGCTGAAAAACAAGAACAAGGCAATGAGAGTCCTCAGGTCACGTCTCTTCGAGATGGAAGAGGAGCGTAAGAACAAGGAGAGAAGTGATGCCCGTAAGAATATGGTAGGCTCTGGAGACAGAAGCGAGAGAATAAGGACATACAACTTCCCCCAGAACAGATGCACAGACCATCGTATCAACCTGACAAGCTACAACCTCGAGGGAATCCTCAACGGAGACCTTGATGAGTTTGTCGAGGCATTGAAGATACAGGCAGGAGAAGAAGCACTGAAGAACCTATGACAATCGGAGAACTGAAAAACAGATTACTCTCCATGCCGGGTACCCTTGAGAACCCTTACCTGGAAATCAGGGTACTCCTGTCTTTTCTCGGGATAAGTGAGATAGCACAAATCACTTCTCCCGGGAGAGAAATCGACAGCGGGACTGCCTTGAAAGCGGAAGAACTCTTCTCATCCCGGCTAGCTGGAACCCCCATGGCCTACATAACACACTCGAAGGAGTTCTACGGACACACATTCTATGTCGATGAGAACACTCTCATTCCCCGTCCCGATACCGAACTCCTCGTAGACCTTTCCATAAAAACATACAAAAAGAAAGGATACATGGGAAAGATTCTCGATCTATGCACAGGAAGCGGTGCTGTGGCTGCGTCGATTGCATACGCCCTCTCACTTCCCGTCTCATTCAGTGACATCTCCCATGAGGCATTAAAGATAGCCCGGCTCAATTATAGAAAGATAACAGGGGAAGAAGGAGACTCAAGAGAAGGAAGCCTCTTCGAGCCGTGGCGGGGAGAGAAATTCTCCCTTATTGCCACCAATCCTCCGTATCTGACAGAAGAGTGGTTCAGAGAGACAGAGAAGAGCGTACAGAGGGAGCCGCATCTTGCACTTGTGAGCGACGAGGATGACGGACTCGGGATTATCAAAAAAATTGTGCTTACTTCTCCCCAATACCTCGAAAAAAATGGTACACTTCTCATTGAGTGTGACTACAGACAGACAAAAACGCTTTCAGCATTGCTCAATAAGAGCGGTTTTGAGAATGTAGCCATAGCAAAGGACCTCGGCGGACTGGAAAGAGTGGTATATGGAGAATACAGAAGAGACTAAAGAGATAGAGACAATCCCGAACAAGGATCTTGTTGACAGATTTGTATCCAAAATCCTCAATTACTCTGACGAAGATAAGGCAAAAATCTCCGCGGCAGCAGTCTTTGCCGCAAAGAAACACGGCGACCAGAGAAGAAAGAGCGGCGAGCCCTATCTGATACACCCCATAGCAGTTGCCGAAATCCTGATGAGCTTCAACATGGATGCCGACACAGTATGTGCGGGGCTTCTTCATGACACAATAGAGGACACCGGGACAACGGAAGAGGAGATAGCCTCCCTTTTCGGCAAGGAAGTCGGAGTCATGGTCCAGGCCGTCACCAAGATAACCAGAATCACCCAGGACAAGTCCATCCAGGAGGCAGAGACCATCAAGAAGATGTTCTTTGCAATGAGCAAGGATCTGAGGGTAATTCTCATCAAACTCGCCGACAAACTCCATAACATGCGTACTCTCTCCGGGCTCAGCAGCGAACGCCGTATTGCATATGCGAAGGACTGTCTCGATATCTTCGCACCGATTGCAGACAGTCTCGGTATGCAGACACTCAAGAGCGAGCTTGAGGATCTCTCCCTCAAGGCATTGAAGCCCGAGAGCTATGAATACATCAGCACATACCTCCTTGAAAGAAAGAGTGAATACACTGCTTTCATTAAGCAGGTGTCCCGTGCAATAGAGGATGCATGCAAGAAAGAGGGATTGCAGAACATAGAGGTGTCAGGCAGGGTAAAGCATGCCTACTCCATCTATATGAAGATAAAGAAGAGAAAGAAGGAAATCGATGAGATTTACGACGTTCTCGGTATAAGGGTAATATGCAACACTACAGTTGAGTGCTATACGATACTTGGCATAATCCACTCCATGTGGCTCCCGATTGAGGGCAGGTTCAAGGATTACATAGCAATGCCCAAGGCCAACAACTATCAGTCCCTCCACACCACTGTCCTCGGCCCACAGTCAAGACATCTTGAAATCCAGATAAGAACCTGGGAGATGCATAAGACTGCAGAGGAAGGCGTTGCAGCCCATTGGGCTTATAAAGCGGCAAGTGGAAGCGAGAGTGGCACATGGAAGAACATGGACTCCATCAACTACCAGAAGATAGTCAAGAAGATTAAATCCTGGTCAAAGGAGATTGAGCAGAGCGAAGACTACATGGAGGAGATCAAGAATGAACTCCTGAAGGATTCAATCGTAGTCTTCACCCCCCAGGGTCATGTCATAGAACTTCCGGTAGGGTCAACAGCGCTTGACTTTGCATATAAGATTCATACTGAAGTCGGTAACCATTGCTCGGGAGCCAAGGCTGACGGTTCGATAATCCCGCTCAACAAGCCATTGAAGAATACCCAGATAGTCGAGATCATGACATCTCCTTCTGCTCACCCGAACCAGCAATGGCTTGAAGCGGCACAGTCAACATCGACAAAGAAGAAAATCAAGGCATGGCTCAATAAATACCAGAGTGCGAATGTCCCGGAGATAAAACAGCCGGAAAAGCCACTTCCTCAACAAAATACAAAGAAGGAACCCTCAAATCCCGCAAAACTCATCAACGGGACCCTCAGTTATGTGTCAAAGGATACAACTGGTACATTGATGGTCGGGGAAGACAGCAACATAATGTATTCATTCGCAAAATGCTGTAACCCGATGCAGGGAGACGATGTCGTTGCCTACATCACACGTGGCAGAGGATATATCATCCACCGCCGTGACTGCTCCAACCTCAAGCACATGGCAGAGGTGAATGAAAGGACAGTCTCCGTAAAGTGGACAGGTGATGAGCTCATGAAGCATTATCATGTGCTTACCAAGATTGATGCCGATATCTTCGGTCAGATAGACAATGCTGTGAAGACACATGGCGGAAGATTGAGAAAAGGCACCCTCGGCATAGACGGCAACAGGCTGACAGGCGACTTCACAATAATTGCGGAGAGCGAGGATGCCATCAGGAAGTGCACAGCCGCCATCAGGACAATTCCGACAGTCATAGAACTTACCGGCTCATCGCCAAGATAATCATCCCCAATTATATTTGGGTCTGTCTCCCCACGAGATTCTGCCCTCTTTCATCAATCTTCCTTCAACGATGTATGATTTAACATGTTGTGAAGAGGCAAACTTCTCAATGGAACGCTTAGAAAAATCACCATTTCCGACAAACTCCATGTAGGCTTTTGGGTCCAGCAGAAATTCACACGCCATTTTATCAGCAGCAGTCTCGATTTCTGCAGAAACAGAATCAAAATCAACAAATACAGTTTTCGTATCATCATTCAGGATATGTGCAATCTCATGAAACATTGTGAACCAGAAGACATCTGCCCACTTCTGTCTTGTTGTCATGCATAGAATCAAACTCCTGCCATTTCTTTTTATAAACCCCTGTACAGGTGCACCACGAAAATTCGGGACGATTCTGAACGAAATACCACATTCAGAAAAAATCCTTTCGAGTTTTCCCGGTATCTGGCTCACATCAGCAAACATAACTTCTTTTATTTGAGGTATCTTTTTCCTCAGCAGAGTCACATCCACACTCTCTGCCACAACGATATCTTCAGTCAATATTTCACACATTCTCTGCCAGGCAAAGAGAACGTACACATTGGCCACGCTGTTCTTCACCTGTGCCCTGTATGAGGCAACATAACTGGTCCTGGGGATATCGAGCAGATTGCTGACACAACAGATTCTCCTTAAACCAAGCACCTGCGTCGCCTCATCTGATGACATGTCAATCCACCCCATACCACTCCAGCACTCAAGCACATCCTTAAGGATTTTCAACACATTGATTTCTTCCACAGAAATATTATTCACTTCCTCGTACTCAAGCATCTCCTGGTCATAATTAGCCTGCAAATTCATCCAGAAAGAAGCCTCAATACCAAGTGCATATTCAAGTTTTCTTGCAAAAGCAGCTGAAATCGGCTTCTGCGCATGTATTACCGTGCTTATATGCTTCTCACTAACTCCCGTCCGTATGGCTAGTTCCCGCTGGGACATAGACCTGCTTTCAAGGACCTCCTCTAATGTCTCACCTGGATGGATTATATACTCACGGGATAATCCAATTGTTTTTTGATCCCTTTCCATGATAATCAACAACTCCTTCTATCACCAATCTATCACACGTTTTCAACTTCTCAGGACTCAAATCAACTGAAAGCGGCCTTAGAATCAAACGGTAGTTAGCTGACACTGTCATCGAATACATTCCTTTAAGATTGCCACTCAATGGTTCAATTCTTCCAATCCCAGACTGAAACAAAGAGTAGAATGAACTGAAAGCAACAATCTGGTTATATTTCTTCTTGACAGCGCGTGTTAATTCAGCCCCAATTTTCTTCTGCATCAGTCCCTTCGAGCCTGAAACATCGTTCAAATCATCAAAAAGCTCCCGGACTCGTCTGTCCTCAAACTCAACATTCAAAATCCCACACCCACCTTAAACTTACCAAACAGGTAAGTATATTGTAGCAATTATTCATAAAGAAGCAATAATGTACCTTAAAACTTTCAAAGAAAAGTACAGGAAATCAGAAAGATACCCCAAAAGTGTCACTTTTCTAGCCACTTTTGCCTCTTGCAATTTGTTATTCTCTCTTCATAGGCGCTACTGAGCGTTTGGGTGTTACCCCTTGCTAGGATGAGTTTAATTCATCCGGAGCTTTGTTTCCGGATCCGTTTTTATACTTTGAATAGGGAGGTGGTGCGTATGAATTGGAAAATGATTATTTTCATCATTTCAGCCCTCAATGATGTGTTCGACTTATGTCAGCACGCATCCGGGTTATTGAAACGTATGCTGAAGAAAATTCGAAAAAGAAATACCGCCCATAGCTCTCATACTGTTGGGCGGTAGTTAATACCGATTTAGCAAGGGGGCACTCGCTTGTAGCGCCTTCTTGTATTGTTAATTTAACACAGCAAGCCGGTTTTGGAAAGGCTGTCTTCCTCCCCTTTGCATCATTCTACCGAATGGATGACTTCAGGAAGGAGCTGTTTCTTACGGCTGAGGATGCCCGGCATATCATAAACACAGGGACTGATTTCATTCCACATGAACCTGCGTCTGTACTTGATATCTGTCGTAAGAAGGATACTCTCCTCCTTCAATACATCGGTAATCATCAGCATGGCCCAGTCAAATCCCCTGTTGTCTCTGATGGTGTTCAAAGCCTCAAGATACTTGTCCTTATATACCGGAACATCGGTGAGGGTTGTCACCTCACACTGTCCGATTCCGAACTTCACGCCGTTCTGGCTGTATGACTTGAAGTCACCCCCGATTGCAGACATAGGCTCACGGGAGGCAAGTGAATCTATTACAGAGAAGAGTCTTTTCCCGAATGCGTTGATATCATACTCGCCCGATATCGCGGCAAGTGCCCCGGCAGCAGTCTTATCAACCTGGGTGGTGGTGGGACTGCGGAGGACAAGGGTATCTGACATGATTCCGGTGAGGAGAACCCTGGCCGTGGTCTCATCAGGCACGATGTTATGCCTGAGATATTGCTGGTAGACTATTGTGCATGTACTCCCGAGAGGCTCAGCATCAATGAAGATGGGAAGACTTGTCTTGAGGGCATCAAGACGGTGGTGGTCAATAATCTCGATTACTGTTGCATCCTCAATTCCCCTTATGCTCTGTCCCACTTCATTATGGTCAACAAGAATCACTTCATATGAAGGCTTACGGAGAAAACACCTTCTTGTGACAAACCCGACAAACCTGTCCTCATCAAAGACAGCAAGTCCCCTGAGATTTGATGAGGCAAGGTCATCCTTTGCGTCATCAAAGAAGTCATTGACGTTCAGCCGGCGTCCCTGCTTACCCATGATAGAGGAGACAGCAGGGGTCATCCTGAGTCTTCTCTCAACTTCAGCTGTCCCGAGTTCTGTCAGGTAAACTGTGCCTTCATAGTCCGAAAAGTCTATATCATCACATGTTGCGCTTGTGGTGATGATTATTGCTGCTACCCCTGTAGCCATCGCATATTCTATGTATCTCTTACGGTGTCCGAGCACAACAATAGAGTCTTTCCTTCCGTCAACAAATGAACAGAATTCCTCATACGCCGCAGCTCCGGCCAGGATAGTGGCACTGAAGCTCTCCTTCCCCCTTCTGATAATCTTTCCGGGGATTACAGACTCAATATTCTTTACAAGAAAGTCGTAATGTGGGATTTCCTCAGCATTGTCCTTAAGAAACCATGATGTGATGTCGTCGATACTCAACAGTCCGATAAAGGAACCATTATCATAGACAGGAAAGGCAGATGGATGACTCTCGTTGTATGCCTTGACAAGATTATATATAGGAGCACCGGCCTCAACTGTCTCATTGGGCTCAAGCATGACGTCACCGACTTTAGGCTTTACATCCTTCATGTATGGAGGCGGCTCAATGCCGAGAAGGGCAAATTGCTTCTCCACACCTTCACTGAGATGACCGCATCTGACTGCGTGGTAATTATTAGCGGGATCAATACGCTTCTTCAGCTCTGCATAACCATATGCCGAGCAGATACTGTCAAGGTCAGGATTACGGTGACCTGTAATATAAATATCTTTCATACGGTGAAGTGTAAACGAAAAGAGAGAAAGTGAGTATACTGATTGTATGAGAGATATACTTATTGTTGTAGATATGCAGAATGACTTTGTCTCGGGGTCTCTCGCGGCTCCTGGTGCAGTGGATATTGTCGCCCCGATAAAGGAAAAGGTACTCTCCTTCATAGGAGATGTTATCTTTACACGTGATACCCATCAGAGTGACTACCTCCTCAGAGAAGAGGGAAAGAATCTTCCTGTCATCCATTGCGTGAAGAACACACCCGGATGGGAGATTGTCCCCGAACTCAGAAACCTCAGAGAGGTAACTGTTATCGACAAACCAACATTCGGCTCTGTGGAACTTGGGGAAACTTTGAGAAAGATGGATAAGGAAGAAAGAATCAGGAACATAACACTTCTGGGGCTCTGCACAGACATATGTGTAATTTCAAATGCCCTTCTTCTCAAGGCATTCCTTCCGGATGCACATATTATTGTCGATGCCTCACTCTCAAGGGGAGTCAGTGAGAAAAGTCATCAGACTGCACTGGAAGCCATGAAGAGCTGCCAGATAGAAATAATAGGAGAATAAAAAATGAAAGTAGTTGTTGCAAATGACCATGGTGCTGTTGAAAGGACAAAGGAAATATTGGAACACCTCAAAAAGAGGGGTATTGAATACACATTCCTCGGAACACTTGAGGAGAAGAGCGTCGACTATCCCGACATGGCAGAGAAAGCCGTCATGGAGTACCGTAAGGGAGGATATGACTACGGCATTCTCCTATGCGGAACGGGAATCGGGATTTCCCTCGCAGCAAACAAGATGAGAGGAATCAGATGTGCACTCGTGCAGAACAAATACGCTGCCGAGAAGACAAGGGAGCACAACAACAGCAACTTCATAGCATTCGGCGGACGCTTTGAATACCCGGAGCCCGTCACAGACATCCTTGACACCTTCCTCGACACCCCATTCTCCAATGAGGAGAGACACATAAGGAGAATCGAGAAGATGATGGCATTGGAAGGGAAATGATTATCTCTTAGGTAACACCTCCGGCTCACTCTGGAGGTGCTCTCCGATTATCTTCTCCATATATACCATGTCATACCAGCGGGAGAACTTGTATCCGCATTTATTAAGGTGCGCAACCTCACGGTACCCCATGTGGGTGTGGAACTTTATGCTGTCATGGGTAAGATACTCATCCTCTTCATCCACTGTGGCTATACAGGCATAAAGATTGGTAATGTTCATTGCACCCAATGCCTTCTCAAGCTCTGTATATAAGAGTCTCCCCAGTCCGCATCTTCTCATATCCTTATCTATATATATTGTGGTCTCAACAGAATGGGAGTAAGCCTTTCTCTCACCAAACTCATGGGCATACGTATAGGCTACGATTCTGCCGTCAACCTCAGCCACCAGGTACGGATAGAATGACGATATTCTCTCTATCCTCTTTTCAAATTCCTCAAGTGTCGGGACATCATACTCGAATGAGACTGCAGTCTTTGAGACATAGTGGGCATAAATCTCAACAAGTCTCTCTGCATCTTCTGCTCTCACCGGTCTTATATTTATTTTTCCTGTCATAGCCATCAATGAAAAAGGAGGGGTAAGCATAAGCCCATCCCTCCCTGGAATTTATTCTCGCTTAAAGAACAACGCCGTCCTTGAAAATCGAGATTTCAGAGTAGCCGTTCTCTTCGTTTTTAGTGCGTTTCCCACTTGCCACATCAAGGATAAAGCTGATGAAATCATCTGTGACCTTACCTGCATCCTCCTTGAGAAGACGTCCTGCATTGAAGTCAATCCAATTGGACTTGTTCTCTGCAAGAGGTGTGTTGGTGGCAATCTTCACTGTAGGCACAGGAGCTCCGAGTGGAGTACCACGTCCTGTTGTAAAGAGGATCATATGTGCCCCGCATGCTGTCTGTACAGTTGTGGAGACAATATCATTACCCGGTCCTGAAAGAAGGTTGAGGCCCTTTCTGCACACTCTGTCACCATACTTTAAAACACCGGAAACAGGAGCACTTCCTCCCTTCTGGACGCATCCGAGGGACTTGTCCTCAAGTGTTGTAATTCCGCCGGCCTTGTTACCCGGACTCGGGTTTTCATATACAACCTGTCCGTGTGAGACAAAGTAATGCTTGAATGCATTGATCATATCGACCATGGAGTCATAGACTTCCCTGCTCACTGCTCTGTCCATCAGAACCTGCTCAGCACCGAACATCTCAGGAACCTCTGTAAGAATTGCTGTTCCTCCGATGGAGACAAGTGCATCTGTAAAACGTCCGACAAGAGGATTAGCAGTAATACCGCTTAGTCCATCAGAGCCACCACACTTCATACCGACAACAAGACGTGAAGCCGAGACAACTGTTCTCTTGTCATCTCTCATTGCAGAGGCAATCTCCTCAAGAAGTTCCTTACCTCTCTTAAGCTCGTCCTTCTCCTTCTGGCATACCATGAACTTGACTCTGTTCTCGTCAACCTCACCCACGAGCTCCCTGAAGGAATCCATGGTGTTGTTTTCACACCCGAGTCCCACTACAAGCACACCGCCTGCATTCGGGTGATGGACAAGATTGGAGAGAATCTTACGTGTATTCTCATGGTCGTCTCCAAGCTGGGAGCAACCGAAAGGATGAGTCCAGGCATGGACACCATCCTCCAGGTGGAGGTTTTCATTTCCCCACCCTGCAAGCTTCTTCGATATCTCGTTGACACAGCCGACAGTCGGAACAATCCAGAGACCGTTACGTATACCTATATCACCATTCTTTCTCTCGTAAGCCTTGATACATGGAGAACCATCGCTCAGGCGCTGCTTAACAGTATCCTCAAACTCCTTGAGATTCTTCTTAGCAGTCTCCTCATCGTAATGGTACTCCGCCTCCTCACTGAGAGCAGTCTTTATATTGAAGGTATGAACCCACTCACCCTTCTTGATATCTTCCTGTGCCCTTCCAATAGGATAGCCGTACTTGACGACGCTCTCACCCTTCTTGATATCTTTAAGTGCAACCTTATGACCGGCAATGACATCCTTGAGGATGGTGAGGGTATCACCATCGACGATATCGACTTCACCGGCAGTCAGTGGCTCAAGGGCAACAGCTACATTATCCTTAGGATTGATTTTAATTAACTTAACCACTTTCACTCCACAATAGTCTTGATAGCTTCAGTCATGCCGAGAGTCCAGATCTTCTCGAGATCTTCCCTGACAAGTGCCTCAAGGCCCTTGACCTGTGTGAGGTCCTGTCCCCACCACTCAGTCTTCTTGAGGACAGAGGAAGCAAGCTCTGCCGCCTTCTCTGCAGCATCCTTATAAGACTGGGCATACTTGGAAGCGAAGAAGTCGATGACATCAGGAGAATCCAT
>CAVIAZ010000020.1:0-359 GCA_963640795.1 bacterium
CAGTTTTCAAATCATCATACTTACTAACCACTGTTTCGTCGTAACCCGTTATTTTCTTGTAATTTTCAATAGCTTTATATATGTCTCCGCTATCCAATGCAGTCTTGAAGGTTCCAGCGTTAGACCAATTATTCAGTGCGCTATACAGAGCTGTAGCAACTGCTGCTAACTTGTCTGATCCGGTTCCGGTCATCGAAGCCGCTCCCTCTGCAGCGACAGCGGCGTCTACAGCATTTTTCGCGCCTTCAGCAGCGACAGTCCTGGTTTCAACAGCTGTTCCCGCTGTCACCAAAGTCTCGATTTTGTCAGCCTCGGTTTTTGCTTTATTATAATCTGTCAGGTCGTACTCAATCTCTATC
>CAVIAZ010000020.1:369-20965 GCA_963640795.1 bacterium
ATCTCTATCTCATCTGAATAAATATCAACAACGCAGTATACGTCACCTTTTGTTTCTGAGGTATTTGCAGTGTATCCGCAGGTGCACTTTTTCTGGTCTACCACGTCCTCGTAAGAGTTGGTTTTATGAGCAACTGGATAGTTTGTAATTCCACAGACAGAACAATATACATAGTGGTTAGTTCTGTCCATCAAATTTTGACCTAAGAATGTCATTGTTTTAAAACTCGAGTCAGCATATACGCTCTTTTTCTTGTCGCTGTCGCTTGATACTTCTTCACCATAAAGGTGGTTGTGTCCCGGCTCGAAGTGCAAAGTACCAGTATTATCTCCGATTAGCGAGTCACCATTATTTTTCCTCAAGGTAGTTTTGCCGTTTTCCTCACTTAGATTGAAGTTTTCCACCACCTTTATAGTTCTCACACCGTTGCTCTTGGTCTCTGTTGTAGTTACAGGTGTGTACTTTGTGGTTGTCCACCCAGAACCTTCAGTGAATGTGGACGCAGCTACTGCGACGGTAGGTTCAACCGTTCCAGCTTCATTTTTCTTCTCGACAACATCAACAAAGATTTTAGCTACAGCTTTGTTGTTGTTATCCAAAGCCGTGTATACCCAAGTACCGTTCATCAGGGCATATTCTGCACTTCAGGATGATGTCTCCATGACTTTGCTATTACGGTTATTAAGGTGAACGTCATCCCTTCTTCTGCTGTCTGCACCAGATTCTCATCACCAGAGACTTAGGGAGGAATTTGACCATCCGCACCTGGTTTCTCACAGATAGGCCCAGTATTGAGACAGACTTCTTTTTCCTCAGGTCCTTCATCGCCTTTTCAACCACATCCTTGCTTTCATAGTAGCGGTCATAGTAGACGATTGTTGTATTGTCTTTCACAGCACGGCTGAAGAACTCCGTCCTTACCCAGCCTGGACATACAGAGAGTACATGTATCCCCCTCTTCTTCAATTCAACTCCCAGAGCAAGAGAAAAAGACAGAACAAAGGCCTTGCTTGCAGCATATGTTGCCATGTAGGGGACAGGCTGATGGGAGGAATTTGAGCCCAGGTTTATTATGAATGAACCTTTCTCCATGTATGGGAGAACTGTATATGTAAGGGAGACAAGAGCTCTGTCATTGAGATCTACTATCCCTTCAAGTTCATTAAGGTTGCTCTCCTCAAATGCCTTGAAGACTCCGTAGCCGGATGCATTGACCAGAGCTGTTACAACAGGCTTTCTCTCCTCAAGGAGATTTTTTATCTGTTCTATGGACTCTTTCTCTAAGAGATCAAGTGCCAGAGGAAGAACAACTGCTTTCACTTCCTTTCCAAGTTCCTCAAGCCTCTCCTTTCTTCGTGCTATCACCCAGATTTCATCAAATGAATAATCCCGGTCGAGAGCTCTCACAAAGTCCCGGCCCATCCCGGAGGAAGCTCCGGTGACTATGGCTACTCTACTCATAATCAGACTGTCCTATGAACTCCCTGAGAAGAGAATCTGACGGCACATAGACAGATGATACGGGGTAGACATTGTCGAGGAAGGCAAGAAGCCTGCGGGAAAGTGTATAAGCCTCTCCCTCATCCCGTCTTATTGATCTCAAGAGAGGCTGTGCAAATGGAGCAAGGACTGCTATCTCATAGTCAAGTGCACTGTTGAACATCACATCGGCATTGTTCTGGTGGGGGAATATATGCTTTGTCTCCCCTCTTGTCACACTCTTCCACATCCCGAGAGTGCGCTCTGCACTCATACCGCGTGAGCGGTAGTCACGGATGATTCTCCTGAGGAGGCGGTTATCAGAAGTGGAGACACGGTTGGAGTCATCAAGATTGAGCTGTGTCAATGCCGATATGTAAACCTTGAAGACGAAACGTGGATCTATGCATCCCGTAATCTTCTCATTGAGGGCATGTATTCCCTCTACCACAATTATTGTCTTCTCTCCCATTCTTATCGGAAGGGCGGAGAATGTTGTTATATGTGTATTGAAGTCATAGGACGGGAGGGAGACACTCTTTCCTGCAACCAGGTCCGTCATATTCCTGTCAATAAGTTCAAGGTTGAGTGCCTCCAGGGCCTCAAGGTCAGGCTTACCTTCCTCGTCCCTCGGAGCAAGGTCAGGATGGTTGTAGTAATCATCAAGGCTGAGTTTATATGGTTCATACCCCAAAAGTCTCAATTGCTCACAAAGCCTCTTTGCAAATGTTGTCTTACCCGATGATGACGGGCCGGCTACAAAGACAATACGTGCACCCTTGAGTGCTATGGAATCGGCTATGGATGCAATCTTACGCCTGTGAAGATCTTCACTGAGTTTTATGTAATCCCCCATTCCCCCTGTTATATTGAGCCTGTTCATCTCCCCTACACTTCTGACACGGAGGATTCTTCCCCACTCTCTGTATTCTTCAAAGACTTTAAAGAGGAGTGGATTGTCTCTAAAGGGAACTATCGACTTCACCGATGATGATACCGGGTACCTCAAGAGAAGTCCCTTCCCGCCATAGCATCTGAGTTCGAATATAGAGAGAAGAGCCGTATTTGCAACAAGCGGTTCATAAGATACCTGGGCATACCCGCAGAGTGTGTATATATATGATACTGAATCATTACGGGAAGAGAGCAGAAGTTCCGTATTCTCCCTTCCGAGTCTGAGAAATGTCTTTATTGCATCATCCCCGCTCAGAGCAAGATATTCTATCTCCTTTCCTTCTTTCACAAGCGACAGCATCTTCTCCCTAATAAGACCAGCGTCCTCTTCAGAGATAGAGGAGTCATCATCAAATGTAAAGTAATATCCGTCGCCGAGGGAGTGTCCTATGACAAGTTTCCTTTCTGGAAATACAAGATAAGCCGAAAGAGAAAGAAGGAAGCACAAAGAGTGACGGTATATTCTCCTTCCAAGCTGGTCAAAGAGATAGATGGGCTCAATATGCGATGAGCACTCCATCCTCTTCTCCAGCGGATAAGCCTCCCCGTTGACCAGTGCCCCCACGACAGGGTTGGAGGTGTAGTCGTATGCACTTTCCCTGTTGATTACCCCGAGCTCCTCAAAAGCTGAGAAAACTGTTGAATATTTATTGACTGTTACCGGTTTGTTACCGTATCTGATTTCTATTCTTTCCATTTAAGTATTATCGGCCAGATTGGACTTTTTTCAAGCAGGTATTTATCTCTCAACTTTGCTTACACCCATAATATATATATGGATTAGTAAGACTCATAAGAACAGACATAAGGAGGTATAAATGAAACACACTGGAAACCCGATATGACAAATTTGCCTCCAGAGCTTGGTAGGGCAATTTTCAAACAGATTCTGAGCACGCCTAAACCTGATGAAGAAGCAATGGAAGCAAAGTGCAGAGAACTTGAGAAGGAAATGATTGATGTAAGGAAACGTGAAAAAGCTCTATACGGGAAGGCAGAAATCAAGAGCATAACCTAAAGACACATCGCCATATAAAATGGAATGTATACGAGATTGCCCTCTTTTTTCAGGTCCTTTGAATAGATTACATAGCGTCTGTTATCGACACGGGATGAATACTTTTCACAGAACATATCAAGAGATTTGTGGGTTGAATATGATGACGATTTAACCTCAATCGGGATTACTTTCTTTCCGGAAGGGAGGACAAAATCTATCTCATAGTGATCAAAGATATAGAAGTACAGGTCATGGCCGGATGTTCTCAAAGCCTCAGCTACAGCATTCTCTATAATCATTCCTATGTTGAGTGAAATCTTATCTGTGATAAGAGCAGTGTATATAGAATCATTGATAGGGGATGCAGAGGAACGAAATATCTGAGAAACCAGAAGCCCGGTATCTGCCATATATATCTTCTGCCTTGTAAAATCCTTGGTGAGAGAGGGGGCAAAACCAGGGTCCGTCACAGATGATGCTATATTCACAATCATTGACTCACCAATTGCATCAAATGAGGAATAAACCCTCCTCATTCTTGCATTCTCCCCCATCACCACAGTTCTGAAAAGTCTGGATGAAGATGACAATTCTGACGGGACTGCCTTAAAGATAAGGGAGGTTGAAAGATGATAAGTATCATCAAGCTTCTTCAAATCAGCCTCATAAAGATTGAGTATATCGCGTTTAATAAGATCTACATTCTGAAAATCATTCGTCTCAAGAAACTCTCTTACAGCCTCAGGCATTCCCCCTACCGCAAGATATGTTCGAAACTTTTTCATGATAGTTCTGTGAACAGGATCCCCGAATGGTCTCAATATCTTGAAATTCTCTCTTATTGCAGCTGCAGTCACTTCATCTCCAGAGGCAAGAAGGAACTCCTCAAAGTCCATCGGATACATATTGATTATCCTCTCCTCGCTGGGAATAAGTATATTCTCGACATTATGTCTCAGAGATATCAGAGAACCTGTCTCCATGTAATGATACCGGCCATCCAGTACAAGCTGCTTTATTGACTCCCTTGCCAGGGGAAAACGCTGGACTTCATCAAATATAATGAGACTTTCTCCCTTGAATAGTTTCACACCATAGACAAGAGATAAATTACGGAAAAAGACATCAAGAGAAGAGATGTCATCAAAGATGCCTTCAACCTTCTTCAAGTCCCTCTGGAAGTTGATAAGAATATAGGATTTATATTCTCTTCTGGCAAATTCCTCCACAATTGTTGACTTCCCTATTCTTCTTGCACCCTGAACAAGAAGAGCCCTTCTATCTGCCCATTTATTCTTCCATTCAATAAAATCTTTGTAAATCTTTCTCTTATAAATCATTATAATTAATTCTGTCACATATTCGACAATTTGTAAACGTTATTTTGTCACATATACGACAATTTCATATCGCTGTTTTGTCACATATTTAACAATTTCAAAATGCTAGTTTGTCACATATACGACAATTTTGACTCTTTATATCCACCCGGTATTGTTGGCCTTATACTCCATTACAGCTTTATCAGCTTCCTCGACGAGGGCCATCATTTCATCTTTTGAGTAACATGTTGCCCCGCTTGCCCTGTCATGTCCCCCACCATGATATCGGGAAGCTAGTTCATTCACTGTCATGAACCTTGATCTCAGCCTCACCCTGATTGTCCCGTCCCCGTTGTCGATGAAGGCAAGCCAGCATATAGAACCCTTTACTCCGGAGAGGAATGATACGGATTCACTTGCGTTTTCACGGGTGAGCTTCCATTTCTTCTGGAACTCCTCGTCGACATAGACCCATAATAGTCCGGAGGATGTACGCTTTATCCTGTGAAATAGCGCTGTGCGGAAACGGTAGAAACTGTACTCCTTCAAATCAAGATGAGCCTGAAGTTCCTCGATGTCAAATCCGAATGAGAGCATCAGAGCGGCAAGTCGCAGCGTCTCTGGGGATGTGGAGGAATAAGAGAAACGTCCGGAGTCGGTGACAATACCTGTGTAGATACACCTTGCACCTGTGGCGTCAAGTTTGAGTTCATCCCTGAATGTTTCATAGAAGTCAGCAATCATCTCAGAGACAGAAGAACGGTAATCCTCTATCCACTCTGTGCCTTTAAAATCTTCGCATTTAATATGGTGGTCTATCTTTATGAGCTCTGCCGCATTAAGAAGTCTCGGGTTGCTGAGCCTGTCAGCTGTTGCTGTGTCGAGGAGGATGGCGAGGGAGGAGCGGATGGTTTCATTGCTGACAGGAGGATCCTCAGAACCAAGGAAAGATAGGTAGTCTGAAGTGTCCGTATTCGATAAGTACACCTTCTTTTCAGGATATGTGAGTTCGATTATGCGCTTCAGGCCCCTTGAAGAGCCAATTGCGTCCCCGTCAGGTCGTATATGGCGTCCAATTACTATAGAATCATATTCTTTTATTTTATCAAGTATTTCTCTCTTAATGCTGTCGTACATATCTTTATGATAACTTATCAGAGGGAAGTATCTCAACCAGCAGATCGGTAAGGTCAGAGTGCATGAAGATTTCGCTGTCGCTGTCATTCCTGAATAGGTTTTCGAGCCTCTTTTTGGTTATCTCAAAGGGAACCTCGCCCTTCTTGTAATGCATTCCTGACCATATATGGCTGTAGTGGATAATTGCCATATACTTCTTCGCAGTCAGAGGGACTACATCATGACCGGCATCCTTCATGATCTTGTTCCAGCGTCTGGCCTTCCCGGGAGACTGGTGCAGGATAAGGTAGTCCTCGTGATTCATATAGGCAAAGCGGAAACGAGGAAGTCCGTCTTTCTCTCGCCCCGAGTAATCCTGTATCTCAAGTGTATCCCTTATGTAGATATCCCTATCAACCAGAATCTCTATTTGTGCATTCCTGTTTCTTCTCCGTGTCTCCCGGTAAGTCTTCCTCACTTCCCTGTAGATTCCGTTAACTGCCTTCACGGGATAGAAGACACAGTCTATCTCCTCCTCCCTGAAGAAGCGGTTGAGCTCACTCAGGTAGGCTATCTCACTCTGTCCCTCAACAATGATTATGATTATCCTTTTCGTTCCACTCATAACTATACGTACGGGAACGGGATTCCCGAATAACCGCCCTTAAGATATACTGCTCTCCGCGAGACGGGATTTCTTCCCCTCTCCTTCTCAGAAAGCCGTTCAATCACACTTCCCTTCTTTCTTGTCTTCTCAAATATGGCTATCTCATCATCATTCAAAAACGGAGCATCGAGGAGGTCTGTGTTATGTGCTGAGCATATAAGCTGGGCATTCGTTGTATTGTACCGAGTGTCACAGAAGAGCGAGACGAGCGCTCTCAGGACAATTGGATGGAGAGAGACATCTATCTCATCTATCACAAGTAAAGATCCGGAAGAAAGGGAAGCAAGCATCATCGAAATAAGGGAGAAAAGTCTTCTTGTCCCCTCACTCTCCTCATCAAGAGAAAAGAGAATCTCCTTCATCTCCCCATCGCGGTGTTCAGTCTTCCATTCCTCCCCGTCTATTATGTTGTCGACTGTGAGATCAAGTTTTCTCACAAGGCTCAAAACGCTATCAAAGCACTCCTTTCTCGACTTTCCGGAGAGTGTTACAAAAGTAGAGAACGAGTCACCCACAGAATATGAGAAGGGGTCAAAAAAGAGCATCCCCTCTATTCTCTTCCGTACAGGGCTGTCTTTCCCGAGAAGAGAGAATTTTGCCTCCCCTCCAGAGAGTACTGTCTTATCACCATCAGTCAAGACTTCCCGTCTTATTGCCTCACCGTCATAGGAAAGGGAGTAACACCACGCTTTTCCCTCCTCCGCCATATTAAGCGAGAAGCGGGTTTCTTCCTCACCCGAGAGCATCCTGTCAGGAGTATAGTATTTCCTGTCGTGTCCGTTCTTCACGATGTATGAGAGAGTCTTCAAAGCAGAGAGGAGTGTACTTTTTCCGGAGCTGTTCGCCCCATAAATCACAAGAACGGGGACAGCTCGTATCTTTCCATCCTCCAGGAACGGAATATAATCAGCGAATATATGACTCGACGGAGCTCTTTTCCTGCTGTAACGAAGTGTGAGGTTCGTTTTTTCTATACTTCTGTAGTTATTGACACTAATTGAATATAACATTCGATTTCCACCTACACTCATATTCTAGCATGTACATCTTTCGTGTGGGGATGTGTATTTTTCACACAATTTTCCTCTTCTTCAATGCCGACGGGAACTGGATGGAGAAGACTATCACAGTGAATGTGATTGCAAGAACATCTGCTATAGGCTCAGCGAAAAAGACTGCCTTCACTGGATCCGAGGTAAAGATGGATGGCATTATGTAAATAAGCGGGATAAGGAGGACTATCTTTCTCACCATTGCAATACTCACACTCGAGAGAGCAGAGCCGATTGAGACAAATGTCATCTGACATGAAATCAAAATACCCATAAGCCCCAGCATCATCAGATATATCCTCATATAAGGGACGGCATACTCAATGAGTGTACTTTCCGGAGTATAAATTGAGGCAAATGTACCGGGTACCAGCTCAACAAACCCCCACACAAGAATTGAGTACGTGAGTGATACGCAAAGAAGTGTCCTGAAGCACTTCTTCACCCTCTCCATGTTCCCTCTCCCGTAGTTATAGCTTGTAAGAGGCTGGCTACCCTGTGCTATTCCCTGGAGGGGAAGAAGTGCCATTTGCATGACAGATGAGCATATAGTCATTGTCCCAACCGCAATGTCTCCTCCGTATTTAAGAAGAGACGAGTTAAAGCATATTGAAATCAGGCTTTCAGTTGACTGCATGACAAAGGATGCGAGCCCGAGGGCAAAGGAAGGCAATATAAGGGAAAGCGGTACTATGAGATTCTCCCTTTTCAGCCTCAAGGATGTCTTCTTTCCCGAAAGGTATATAATACAGAGGACTGCGCTCACTCCCTGGCTGATGATTGTTGCCCATGCCGCCCCTTCGACTCCCATACCGAATAGGTATATGAATAGCGGGTCAAGGATAATGTTAAGTACAGCCCCGGTAAGAACAACAAGCATACTCACCATCGTCTTTCCCTGTGCTGTTATGAATGCATTAAGGCCGAGGGTGAGTTCCACAAAAAGTGTCCCCAGGGAATATATCTTCATATAACCTGTGGCATATTCTATTGTGTTCTCACTTGCACCGAATGCAAGTAGCAGTGGCTCTGAAAAAATAAGTAAAAGTATTGTGAGAACAATTGAGATACAGACCTGCAGAGTAACACTCCCCCCTAAAAGTCTCTCTGCTTTCTCCTTTTCACCATTTCCCATGAATATCGAGGAACGTGGTGCACTTCCCGTTGCCACAAAGGAAGAAAAGGCCGTTATGAACATGATAAGTGGAAGACATACACCCACTCCAGTCAGGGCGAGGCTCCCGTCACCGGGCATATGACCGATATAAACTCTGTCAACAACGTTGTAGAGCATATTTATCACCTGGGCCACAACAGTGGGGACAGCAAGCTTCAGAAGAGTCTTTCCTATCGGCTGGGTGCCGAGTGCATTCTCGTCAATCATGATTATTCTCCGTTTTGGAGAAAAATAAGAAGAGAAAGAGAAATCGTCAACTCTTTCCCTTTCCCATCCCCTGGAGCATTCTTATAAGTTCAAGGTCCTTGTCTGTAACCTTCAGGTTGGATGACACTTTCCCTTTTCCTCCGTCTTTCTCAATCGAGACGGAAATCACATCACCCTCCTCAATCGGATGGGTGCAAACGTATTGGATAAACTGGGTGAACTTAGGATGCTCTGTTGAGAATGTTCCCCATGCCTTCTGCATTTTCAATAAGTCAAACGGATTCATACTTCCCTCATAATGAGAGAAAGGGAAAGCACAAAGCCTTCCCTTCCACTGGTTTACAAATAAGATTATTTAATCTTGTTTCCTGTGAGTTCCTGTCTGAAGGATGTAGCATTGCCATCGCCTTCCTTAGGATTATAGAGCATAGGAACAGCAGCATAGAGAGCTGCACACACAACAAGGTCATGCTTCCATGTGATTTCGTTAGGAGCATGAGCCTGGCTCTCAGCACCAGGTCCGAATCCGACACATGGGATTCCGTATCTTCCCTGGATGGAGACACCGTTGGTACTGAATGTCCACTTGTCGCAGAGAGGTCTACCGACTCTTGTTGCCTTAGCCTTGTCATCAGCATAGAGTCTCTCATCACCCCAGAGGTTCTTGTGAGCTTCAACGAGAGCCTTGACATGAGGAGCTGTCTCCTTGTTGATCCATGTCGGGAAGAAACACTCTGTCTCATAGACGTGTCCTGTCCAAGCCGGGCGGTCATACATATACATGCTGACCTTGACGTCCTTTGCATACTTCTTGCATGCAGGGAGATCTTCAATTTCCTTGAGACATGACTTATATGTCTCACCTGCTGTCATTCTTCTGTCAATTGAGATTGAGCAGCTGTCAGCAACAGCACAGCGTGAAGGGGATGTATAGAAGATCTGGCTTGTTGTACATGTACCACGTCCGAGGAAGCGAGCATCTTCGTAGTGCTCAGGGTTCCACTTCGGATCAAGCATCTTCTCAAGACCGGCAATGTTCGGATCGTCCTTCTTGTTCTCGTTGAGATCCCTGACGTTGAGGATGACTTCAGCCATCTTGTGGATAGCATTGTCGCCTCTCTCCGGAGCTGAGCCATGGCATGAGATACCACGCATATCAACTCTGATTTCCATCCTTCCTCTGTGACCGCGGTAGATACCGCCGTCTGTCGGCTCAGTTGAGATGACAAATGCAATCTTTGATGCAGCATCCTCTGGTCCGTTGAAATATTCGTTTACGATACTCTGCCAGCACATACCGTCACAGTCTTCTTCCTGGACAGATCCGACGACCATGATTTTATAGCCTTCCGGGATAAGTCCGAGGTCCTTCATGATCTTTGTTCCGTATGTTGCAGAAGCCATTCCGCCTTCCTGGTCAGAGCCACCACGTCCGTAAATCTGAGTCTCGTTCTCCCAGCCCTTATAAGGATCATCTGTCCAGTTCTTGATGTTTCCGATACCTACTGTGTCGATATGGCTGTCAATGGCGATAATCTTCTCGCCGTTTCCCATCCAGCCGATGACGTTACCAAGCTTGTCAATCTCGACTTTGTCATAACCGAGCTTTTCCATCTCTTCTTTAATGCGGTATACAACACCCTTCTCTTCGCAGCTCTCAGACGGGATAGCGATCATATCTCTGAGGAACTTTGTCATTGCTGGGCCGTAGCTTTCAGCAGCTTTCTTAATTGCAGCGTAATCCATAAAGGAACCTCCGAATCTCTTTTGTTTTTAAGGCTTTCTGCCTTGTATGGTTATAGTAATATCTAAAAAGGTGTTTGTAAACAAATTTTGTTGCGTTTTGTTGCAATTACGATAAATCATCAAGTCACGCTAACCTGTAACTGACACTCCACCTCACCCTCAAAGAGCAAATTCACTATCCCTTTTGTAGTCCAGGTGAATATCGAGTGAATAGTTCCTCTTGAGGGAATTCAGCAGACTGTCACTGTAACTGACAGCACCATCTCTTTGAAGTCTTGCAACCACAATGCCGGGGTCTCTCCCAATAAAAGAGGCAAATGAAATCACACTCTCCTTTCCATAATCTCTTTTTGAAAAGAAATCCCAGTACTCTTTTTCAGGAATCAGCTTATCCATTGCATATTTCTCAGCGCTTTTTTCCTTTTCTTCATTCCCGTTCTCAAGAGTTGCTCCAAGATTGCCATTTATTATATGCCCTGCCTCATGAAGGAGTGTAAACCAGAAACTGTCTACAGTCTTGTATCTGTCATTTACAAAGAGAAGCATATTCTTTCTGAGTCGTTTCGTTGCCCCATATATCTTTGAACCGTCAATATTCGGAAGTACAACCAGGATTACGCCTGCCTCGGAGAATACCTCTCTTATCTCGGGAATTGCGTCATCAAGGCCCTTTGTCGTCAGCGTCAGGACATAGTCAATCTTTTTCTCAAACTTTGTTTTATCGTATTGTGGTATGTTTTCAATTTTCAAAGCCTCATTGACAGCAATGAGGAGCATTGCATTTGCCCTGATAATATTTCTTTCTGTCATCCCTTTAAGGCTGGCCCTGAAGCAGGCGGCACTATCTGGCTGTTTCAGTACCGACAGGGAAGAAACCCCTAAAATCTCTCTGAGCATTTCAGCATTCTTTATATCTTCCAAAGAGTACAGTTTCCTGAAATAACCGTAACCAAGTTCAGCGACTATCTTTTTTTCCTCCCGAAGAATTTCCCCGCACCTCATATCAGCAAGGGCCGCATCATATTTTTTCTGCAAAGCAAGCCAGGTCTCTGCACTGATGCCGGTGATAAGGGAGAGCTTTGCCGCAATATCAATAGTAAGACTCTGTTCGCCTCTGATTAAAATACTCAGGTTCTTCGGTGTTGTCCCCAGTCTTCTGGCATATTCTTCCTGTGTAAATCCATAGTAATCAATACATTCTTTTATATAGTACCCTGGATGAAACACAATTCCTTTTTTGTACGAAAAATAATTACTCATAATGTTTGCTGATCTCCTCAACTGACAATATCTCAATGAATGGAGCCACCTTGTCAATTTCACATGGTTCAAACGGGTTACCATTTCCATCCAGTAATCGAAGAATAATCCGCCATGGTTCTCTCACAGTTTTCACATCAACAGCGAAAAATCCCCTCCAATATTACGAAGACTATGAAATCTCATACCGGGATACCTCCTCACTTCCTCTATGCTTCTTGCACTTTCGAGAAATGAAAGCCGTGCGAACAGACTCCTCACCAAAGGTTCATTCCCGCCAAACAGTTTTTTTGCTACCCTCCGGTCTGTGCATACCTTCTCAACATCAGAATCTGCAAAAACAAGCCTCAAAACAATCCCTCCCTCAATTACCCTTCTGGTAATCAGATTATACTTCTGCAAACAGCAGCCATCAAGAGGGAGTACTGCCTTATACCTCAGATATCGCCATCAGCTTTCATTGAAGACCCAGTTGGGGAAGAGCTTCTCCATTCTCTCGTCAGGATAATGTTCGTCAATGTAACGTGTGATTGCACTCTCTGCAGGTTTACCTGATGTACGCAGCGTCCATCTGGCCATCACAAATCCTGAAACGATTATGTTGACGATGAAGAATGCCAGGAAAACCCAGGTCAAAATCTTTCCTATCTTATTTGGTATCTGGAGAATAACAAGCGAGAGAAGAGGATAAATCCTCTTTATCCAGAGAACCCCCAATGCACCCCACATGAGAGAATAGAAGAGACATATTCTTCCGTTTATATTGAATGGAAGATGGCTGTAGTCCCATGCCCTGACTCCGAGTGTGAACTCCTGACCCCAGGAGCATATATACTCGAGTACGGACCCCACCAGGAAACCTCCCAGGAACGAGACCCAGTCAGAATGATTCCTGAAGCGATAGAGGAAATAGGAAAGAGCAACTGCGCCCAGGCCGTAAAGGACGTTGAAAGGTCCCCAGACAAGGCCCTGTCTGCTCTCAAAGTGTCCACGGGTAAGATAGCACCACAGCATCTCAAGAATTACTCCGGCAAAAGATCCGATATAAAAGATCCAGAGAATCTTGTACATGTTCACACCACGTGAAAAGTGTCTGTGCTTCTTCTCCTCTTCATCCACCATTGCATTTACAAGACCGAAATGCTTGTTTCCCCTTATATCATGCCATCGCCCCGAGAGTTCATCAGAGAGCTCGAACATCGCCTCGTATGATCTCACGATATTCTTCTTCGTCCTCCTGAAACTTTCCCTTGTTGCCCTGACTGTAGGTTCTGCGTCCTTCTTCTCCTTCTCCTTCAGGAGAGAGGGAAAGAAATCCCCTCGCATCTCTTTTGCCGTATCTGATACAGAGCGGAGGAGTTCCTCGCTTTTCTCTTCGACACTGCTCTTTATTTCCAACTGTATTTCTGTTTTTTTCTTCATATTCTTCCTTTCTCAGACAGAAAGTGAGTATAACAAGAAGGGGAAAAATGTAAACAGTCAGATTATGGACAAAACCGGGACGGAGAATAAACTCAGACATAATAAGGAAAAATTGAATAGCTTCCTTACTCCTCATTTATTGTAATGAGAAGAAGTTTCCCCTTCTCCAGGCTGATTACAGCTTCTTCTGCCACCACCTCATTGCTGATTCCATACTGGAAAGACGGTCTTATGACCCCGCCGGTAAGGTTATACTTTGCCCCGTCAATGGCTATGCCTTCTGCCTCGCCAAAGAGTGCAAGGAGAGAGAAATACCTGCAACCCCTTTTCACCCTCTTCACCTCTTTTGAAACAATCTCAAGGGTAGCTTTCCCGGTGATAATCTTCCCGGAGAGTCCATGCTCGTCAAGATAATCAAGGAGGTATATATTTGCCATCTCGTGGTCAGGTCTCCCGCCAAGGGCACCGACAATCAGGAAATCTGAAAACCCTCTTCTGATTCCCTCCTTTACACCGCAGAGTGAATCTGTGTCATCCTTCTCAGGAGGAAAAACAATAGATTCCACATCCCCCGGCCTGGGACAAGTGTCAAAGTCGCCTATGGCAAGGTCAGCCCTGACACAAAGTCCTTTCTCATGCCTAAGCCCTGCATCACAGAAGATGAACCAGTCTCCTTTTCTGAAGTTATCTCTTATATCTTCATATGAGCTTATTTCTCCGCCGAGCACCAGCACGCACCGCGTCCTATCAGTCATCATTGCTCCACTCCGACTTCTTACCCTTTTTCCTCCATGATGATGATTTCTCCAGTAGCATTTCAGAGTCCTCCTCACCTAATGTCCGGGACCAGCGTGCATATCGTTTTTCGGGAGCCGGAATGCGTCTTCCCTTGTTTTTTTCTCTCAAATCTTCTTCGCCGTTAGCCATATGGCAATTGTATTGCTATACTTCCAGTCTCTCAAGCAGGCTCTTATCAAGAAGAAATAAATCACACCCTTCACGCTATGTGTCATATAATCTTCATTATGAAAGGAAAAAAAGGCAGGGCAATACTCTCTTCTCTCCTGGCGGCATTGTGCTACTCAATAAACATACCCCTCTCAAAGCTCCTACTGGACTATGTGGAGCCATGCATGCTTGCGGGTTTTCTGTATCTTGGGGCCGGTATTTCTACGGGAGTCTTTTCACTCTTCAGAAAAAAAGAGAGAAAAGGAAGTGAAAAGCTCAAAAGGAAGGATTTTCCTTTTGTAACAGGAATGATCCTCCTCGATATCGCAGCACCTGTACTCATGATGGTTGGCCTGAAGAACACTTCAGCAAGCGTTTCCACGCTTATCAACAACTTCGAGATTGTTGCAACTTCCCTTATAGCCTCTCTGGTATTTCATGAATCGATTTCAAAAAGAGGCTGGGTTGCCATTACCCTTATTACCGTTTCAACCGTAATCCTCTCCTTCTCATTTGAAGAGAAAGTGACAATATCACCCGGGGTCATTCTCATAGTCCTGGCAACAATATCGTGGGGATTTGAAAACAATTGTACAAGAATGCTCTCATCCAGAGACACCTTTGAGATAGTCTTTCTCAAGGGCATGTTCTCCGGCACGGGGTCCATTATCATTGCCTATATAAAAGGTGAATCCTTTCCACCATTAAGGTACATATTCTATATTTTCATGCTCGGAACTGTTGCATACGGGCTCAGTCTCCTCCTATACATCAGGGCACAAAACATAATAGGAGCCGGCAGAACCAGCTCCTTCTATGCAATAAACCCGTTTCTCGGGTCCGTACTCTCGTTCCTTATCCTCAATGAGAGCCTGAGCAGAAGATACTTCATTGCACTCCTCATCATGGCATTTGGGACATTGATGATGGTCAGGGAGACACTCAAGGCTAAATGAAGAAAACTGTATTCTCCTTTCTCGGCGCCGCATGAGGCTTCTTCGCACAATCATAGTAGCCGAGTGCTACGTGCCCCACTCCGACATACTCATCTTTAATTCCAAGTGAGGAAAGGAGCTCTTTCCCCCACTCTGACTCAAGTTCCTCCTTGGCCCTGTGCACCCAGCATGTTCCGAGGCCGAGTGAGGTTGCGGCAAGTAGCATATTCTCAATTGCAGCAGCACCGTCAAGAATGGCTGTTGAACTTTCCTTCCTGTCCGCAACAAGAATGACAGCGGGAGCGCCGTAGAACGGGTCAAAATCACCAGTTTTCCCCATCACCCCAGCATTTATCTTCCGCAGTTTTGCTTTTTCTTCTTCACTCTCTATAACGATGATAATCCTGTCCTGTCTGTTTGATCCGGAAGGCGCATAGAGTCCGGCATTAACAATTTCCTCAATCTTTTCCCTTTCAACTTTCCTCGGGTCAAACTGCCTGACAGATCTTCTTTCAAGTATTGTTCTGATGGTTTCGTTCATCTTTTTCCTCCGACAGCCATATAATAATAAAGCTCTCTTGAGGAGGAAAGAAAAATATAACAAATGTCTCTTCTTTTTCATCTGGAGAAGTTACAATGAAGACATGAAAGACATAAACATAACAATAATCGGCGGAGGAAGCAGACTCTGGGCTATCTCGTTTATGAAGGACCTTACCCTCAATAAGGAGACACATGGCACCGTCACTCTCTATGACATCGATCCTGTAATGAGCAGAAACAATGTCAAAGTCGGCAACCGGATGCTTGAAGTAAATAACCAGAATGGCAGATTCACGTACAGGGCAGAAGACAGTCTTGAAAAGGCACTTGAGAATGCTGACCTTGTCATAATCGCAATAGAGCCGGGAAGGATTGAATGCAGAAAGGCCGACCTCCTGCTTCCTGAGGAATACGGCATAATACAGACTGTCGGAGACACTACAGGGCCGGGGGGTCTTATCAGGGCAAGAAGGGCACTTCCCCTCTTCTTCGATTTTGCTCGTGCTATAGAGAAAAGCTGCCCGGATGCATGGGTAATCAACTACACAAACCCTATGACACTCTGTACGGCAGCACTCTATAAGGCATTTCCCGGCATTAAAGCCTTCGGGTGCTGCCATGAGGTATTCCATACAGAAGATAATCTCTGCAAATTGGTCGAGAAGAAATATGGCACTCTCCCAACTCGGAGGGACCTCGATGTCGACATAACAGGTGTCAACCATTTCACATTCATGACAAAGGCTTTCTGGCAGGGACACAACCTCTTTGAGGAGATAGACAGGATAGTGAATGATCCTTCCACATTTTCAGACCATACCCAAATTGCAAAGGAAAGGGAGAGGGACGAAAAATGGTTTGAATGTGACTCGCTTGTTGCATACACATTCTACAAAGCATTCGGAGTTCTCGGGGCCGCCGGGGACAGACATCTCTCGGAGTTTGTGCCATGGTTCCTTTCAGACGAGAAGTACCTGAACTCCCTTGGTGTAATCCGTACACCCTACTCATGGAGAGAGAAGAACGACATTGAGAAGAAGGCAAAGGTATTCACAGATGAGGAGCTTGTTGCCTCACCAAGCGGAGAGGAGGGTGTCGACATAATGCTGGCACTTCTCGGAGGAAAGAGCCTCAAGACTAACATGAACATGCCAAACAGAGGCCAGATCAGCTATCTACCTGAAGGGAGGATAGTTGAAAGCATGGGACTTCTGACAGAGGACAGGGTTACCCCGCTTGTATCATCAGATCCCCCGCTTGCCGTCCAGAACCTCATAAGAGGCATCTCTGATGAGCAGGAAGTGGCACTTGAAGCTATATGGAACAATGATGACGATGCACTCTTCTCTGCATTCCTCATGGACCCGCTTGTGAATATTCCTGTAGATAAGGCTCATGAACTCTTTAAGAGAATGATTGATGAAGGGAGGCTCAGGTATTAGTCTTCCGTCATTGAGAAGAATTCCGTCCTTGCCCTGTACTCGGTAAGGACGATTTTATTCATCTCCTCAGGAGTCTCCCTGAGTCCGTTTTCAAGCCACATTTTCACAATCCTCGTAAATCCCGCACGGAAGAACGCCATGTGGTAGTCAGTATGTGCGGAGCCGAAACAGAGTTCGGTAATCTCCTCATCCTCCTTTGTATCCCTGTAATCCCGGTCAAACCCAAGACGGAAGTAAATGAGGCACATGTCACGGTTATCACGGATGAAAGTGAAGACACGGATGAAGTCACGGCTTCTGTACCCTGAGGCCATCTCAGAGTGCAAAGAGGAAAGAAGGCCATGCTCAAAGTTACGTCTGACAGCCTCTGCTATATCATATATTCCGCCATAGTTTGAGTAGAAGGTTGCCCTGTTCACCCCTGCCGTCCGGCATATTTCAGAAACTGTGATTGTATTGGGATTCTTTTTCCCGAGGAGAACGACAAACGCATCCTCCATCCTCTTTCTTGACTTCTGTCTTCGTCTGTTGTTGGGTGTATTCATAAAAAAATATTATCACAGGAAGGCAATAAGGAGACAACTGTATCGATAATGGCCAGTTGAAAGATGTCATCTCAAATGTTATACCATTCTCCATGAAGAAACTCAGGGCAGAAAAAGTAAAAAGAAGAAACAAAGATTACAGCAGGGTTATTTCCCTCCTTTTCTCTGCCTTTCCTCCCGATGAGCTGATTCCAGTCTCCACTTTAAGGCTCCTTGCGCTCATTAAAAACGCCTCATTCCTTGCCTTCTATGACGGGGATGTCTTTGTCGGCTTCAGCTACATAGTCATATACAAAGGAGAGTGCTATATCTTCTACCTTGCTGTCGATGACGCAGTAAGAGGGAAAGGATATGGTAGCCTGATTATCTCCTGGATTATGGAAAACCACCCAGGGATGAACATAATCCTTGATGTCGAGGCTTTGGAGGAAGGAAAAGCCAATTACCTTCAGCGGCTCAAACGCATAGAGTTCTACCGCCGTTTGGGGATAACAGACACCGGATACAGACTCTACGACAACAATATCAAATATATGGTCCTTGCCTCCAGACCGGATGAATTCAGCCCGGAGAGAATGGTCAAGTGCTGGAGGAGTTATGCCTTCGGGTTATATAAGAACAAACCCTTCAGAGAGGATTAGAAACTGAACTTCGCTGGAGAAATGTCAATAAAGCCAACATCATCCTTCTTGAGAAACATGACCATATATATCGGAAGATAAGTCAGAGCGCCATCTGCCTTCACATTGGCATTTGTGAATACGTACGCTTTCTTTATTCCATACTCCTTTACACTCATGACATTGTTGAGAGCAGAGTGTTTTTCGTAATCCTTACCACTTTTGACTTCAATCGGGATTACACTATCCCCATCCTCAATTACAAAATCGAGTTCACCCTTCTTCTTGCTGTTATAGTAATATAACGTGTAGCCATGACTGTTTAGTTCCTCTGCCACTACATTCTCATATACAGCACCCATATTCATGTCTTTTCTTTTCGATACAATCTCTAGTTTGCAACTCTTTCCATATATTGTCGTCAGCAATCCGACATCTGAAAGGAAAACCTTGAAGAGAGTATTCTTTTCATTAAGCATAAGGGGGATAACAGGCTCGGTGACATTGAATACCGCAAGAGCAACCCCAGCCTTCCAGAGCCAAACAAAACTGTCCTCAGTCTTCTCATACCGTATACCCTTCTTCACATCTGCAAGCATGAATCGTTTATTCTTCTCATTAAGTTCTGAAGGTATGAGATTATATATTTGAGTAATCATGAGTTTTTTGTTCTCTTCTTCATATTGTGTAAAGTCAACTTTGTATTGTTCGATAATGGAATTATGCTCACGTATGACAGCATCAATATCAGAAGTAGTACGGTATTTCTCAACAGCGGCCGGCATTCCCCCGATAATCAGATACAGATTGAATATTTCCATCATTCTCTCATGAATTACATCATCAAGAGGTGTTTTAGTGTTGAATGAATAACGGAGTTTATCAAGAATCTCATCATTGACATTGAATACCTGCAGAAACTCCTCAAAATCCATCGGATACATCATAAGAGTTTCTAGGTACCCTACTGGGGCAGACTTCAGATTGACAAGTTCTACTCCCAGAAGAGAACCAGAGAGAATGTATCGAAAGCGTCCGTCTTCGACCAGAAATTTTATCTTTGTAACAATTTCCTTGCATTTCTGAATCTCGTCAAAGAAAAATATAGTCTTTCCCGGTGTAACTTCCCTGCCACTGGCAAGACTGAGCTTCATAACAAGGTCCGTAGCAGATGTAGATGTGCTGATAACCTCAACAAGAGAAGGCATGTCAATTAGGTTAAATCCAATAAAATCTGATCCTGAAGCTTTAAGGCACTCTTGGATAACGAATGTCTTTCCGGCCTGCCTGACACCACATACAAGAAGAGCATTCTCACCGGATTCTATCCACCTCATGATATCTTTTTCAATTTTTCTCTTGAGCATACAGGGATCTCCTCGCATTTTTCAATACCAATTATACTCGAAATTTAACACTTTTCCATGGTGTCATATCCCAAATTTTGACACTTTTTCTATAACTAATCCTTCAGACAGCCAATTGGTATAACAAAAACCCCGTCCTTTCTCCTGTAGCCGTAAACATTTGCAGTCAGGACAACCTTCAAATCCGGCAGTCTCAACGGACACTGTTTTTCCTTCTCGTTGTATTGTTTTATTAGATCCCAAATCTTCGGTGCGTTCTGCCATTCATCAAATAGAATTGGTTTACATGAATTATGCAAGAAAGATGCCAACGCCTTCAGGCTGGCTTATTGTTTTTGTACCGCGTACGTATTGATAAACCACGCTAATTTCTTGTATAATAAAACTATGGATACCACAGCACGTGAAGAAAAGAACCGACAGATTGCCGAAAGTATGAAGGCAACCTTTCTTAAAAGAAAAGGCCAAGTCTGCCGCGTCTATACTGTGAAAATCCAGGAAAACAAACTCAATAAAGAGCAGCTTGAACAGCTCAAGATGATGTTCGTCGAAGCCAAGTGGCTCAAGAATGCCATTCTTCAATGGAGCAGAGAAAACCCGGAGAACAGAATCTCTCAATATGACACAAAGAAAAAAACCGTTATCCACAAAGACAAGGATATGAACGATGTAGAAGTAGAACTTAAGTATCTACCAGCCCAGGTGAAGCAATGCGTGCAGAGCGAGATGATTGCATCCCTCAAGACAATGAAGGCACTCGAGAAGAAGGGACTACAGAAAGGCGGGAAGCTCAA
>CAVIAZ010000021.1:0-20599 GCA_963640795.1 bacterium
AGAACTTATTCCGGACATTCCAATATTAACTATTGCGGAAAGGTAGACTTGAATGCTACTAGTATTCCTGGAGGAAAATAAATGTCTATCAGAGAAATTGAAGAAGTCTATTTCAATTATGGTGTTGAGCGTGAGAGTGGAAAGAAGAGTGATGATTTATTTCCTCCTCTCCAGTATGAGGAGCCATCAGCCTACCGTGATATCAATATAATAACTTCTGACTCATGCTATGGGTCAAAGCTGGAAAGGAAGTGAATAAGAAAGGCCATGCTTCTTTGCACGGCCATTGTTCTATCTTCTTCTGATTTTAATCTTCACCTTGTTCTTTATGAGGAAGCAATGGTGGATGTTCATGTCTCTCTTGAAGTCATCTCCAATTGTCTTCTCTGTTATGTCCTCAACAACATAGTCAGAGAGAATCTCATCGTCCAGGCGGAAACGTCTGAGGTTGTTTGAGAAAATCAGTGTGCCTCCCGGGGAGAGATGCATCGCAGCTGCCTTAATCAGGGCCTTGTGGTCTCTCTGTACGTCGAAGCTGTTTCTTCTTGACTTGCTGTTGGAGAATGTCGGGGGATCACAGAAGATAAGGTCATACCTGTCGTATGTGTCCCAGAGGTAGTCCATTACATCCTCCTGATAGAGGTAGTTACCCATTGTTGATGAGTAGCCGTTGAGCTTCAGGTTCTCCTCAAACCACCTAAGGTAAGTTGCCGATGTGTCGACACTGACTGTGCTGAGGGCTCCTCCCTTTATGGCATTGAGGGTTGCTGTTCCGGTGTAACAGAAGAGGTTTAGGAATCTCTTGTCCTTCGCCATCTCCTGGATAAGCTTCCTTACCGGACGGTGATCAAGGAAGACTCCCGTGTCGAGGTAGTCCGTGAAGTTGACGAGGAACCTCACACCGTTCTCCCTGGCAAGCATCATCCTGTTGTTGTTCGCAAGCTTTGTATACTGGTCATTTCCCTTCTGTTTCGAGCGCTGCTTGACATAGATGTTCTCGACATCTATCCCGGTAGCTCTCTCTGTTGCCAGGATAAGTTCATCAAGTCGTCTCTTTGTGTCTTCTTCAGGAATCTCCTTGGGCGCTTTGTATTCACTGACCACTATCCACTTACCCATGTAGAAGTCGATTGATGCTGCGTACTCCGGCATGTCTGCATCGTAGATACGGTAGCATTCAACTCCTTCCTTCTCCATGAGGGGTTTGAGTTCCTTGAGGTTCTTGATAAGTCTGTTGTAGACAAAGGTTGCACCTTCTGAGAGAGGAGTTGAGAGTCTGAGGTCTCTCTTCTCCTTCGACTTTCTCATCATCTCCTCTCTCTCTTCATCCGTAAAGACAGAGTAGTGTGCAGCCTGGCATTCTATACCGCCGTTGAAGAGCTTGTTGGTCCTCTCCGGCTTCATGTCTATATTGCTTAAAAGGTCGCTGTTGCCTGTGAGGATTGTCGCCTTCCAGCCCTTGAATACGTTCTGGATGGTCTCTCCAGTCTTCCTGTAGAGCCCGTCTATATCCTCAACACTCATTCTCTCGCCGTAAGGGGGATCTGTTATTATGCATCCCTTTTCTGCGGGAGCCTTGTTCATCTTTGTGAAATCCTGGGTTGAGAAATTGATGAATTCGTAGACCCCTGCCTTGAGTGCCGCCGCCTTGCTGATTTCAACTGCCGTGCGTGATATGTCACAGGCATAGATTGCTATGTCTCTCTCATCTATTGCCTTACGTCTCTTCTCCTCGGCTTCATCAACTATCCTGTTGAAGAGTTCCTCATCAAAGTTTGGAAGTTTCTCAAACTGGTATGGAGTCTTTCTCAGTAGTCCCGGTGCTGTGTCTGTTGCCATGAGTGCTGCCTCTATGGCAATGGTTCCCGAACCGCAGAACGGATCGAGGAGCGGAAGGGGGGTACCGTTATCGACACTCTTTTTCCATTCGGATCTGCTGATAAGTGCGGCTGCGAGGTGTTCTTTGAGAAGAGCATCTGTCTGCTCACCGCGATAACCACGCATTGAGAGGTTCTCTCCCGAGAAGTCTATATACCACTTCACAGTTTCTCTTTCGATATGGACATGTACTGTCACATCAGGATTGAGTATCTCAATATTAGGTCTCTCTCTGTCGAACTTCTCCCTGATTCTCTCGACTATTCCGTCCTTGACCTTCAGCGCAGCATAGTGGCTGTTGTTTATGTACCTGCAGTCCTGGGTTGTGCATGTGACCTTGAGGGTCTTTTCTGGAGTTATGTACTCTTCCCAGGGAAGGGACTCGGTCGCTTCCTCAAGTTCCTTGTCGCTCTGTACATCATCATCGATGTAGAGTCCCCACAGGAGTCTTGACGAAATCCTGGTGTTGAATGTGAAGCGGTAGCCGAATTCAAGGCTTCCCTCCATTTCGACCCCGCTTGGGGTTACCCTGACCGAATCGCACCCTGCGGCTTTTGCCTCAGCTGCAATCAAATCTCCCTGGTTAGCTGCGCTCGTTGCAAAAAATATCATTTTGTTCCCTCCGTGAAGAGTTCTTTCAATTGCTCTTCAGAGAATTTATATTCAGTGCCGCAATTGAAGCACTGGAGTACAAGGGGAAACTCCCCTTTGAGTATTTCATCTTTTTCCTTTTGGGGAAGAGAAGCAAGATACTTCTCATAGTTTTTCCTGTTGCACGGACATGAAAAACCTATTGGAGTGTGCCCGAGCCAGTCAACCCCGAAAGATGAGAATGTGGAGTCGATGTAATCGCGTACCTTCATTCCCTCTCCAAGTTTCCTCCCCATCCCGCTGAGGGAAGGGGCAAGCTTTTCAAGCCTCTCGAGTGCATCTTCCCCGCATCCGGGGAGTACCTGCATCATAATCCCGCCTGCTCCCCATACACGTCCCTCTCTGTCGAAATCTATCGAGAGGGAGAAAAGGGAAGGTGTCTGCTCTGACTGACTGTAGTAGAGTGCAAGATCCTGTGCAAGGTGCCCGTACTCCATCATGATCTGCCCGGAGAATGGTGTTTTTGAACCTTCAAGTATCTTTGTCAAAGTCAGGAATCCCGGACCGAAGAGGGGAGATGTGTCGAGACTTGTCAGAGGACTCTCAAGAGGAATGGGATTGTTTACAAGGTAGCCGCGGACAGCTCCGCATGCCCATGCCTCCACATTCATTCCCTTCACAGGGCCTCCACACTCTATCGTAAGCTGTATCCTGTCATTACCCTTGACTTCACTTGATAGGAGTGCCCCTGCGATGTATCCCTGTCCGAGTATATATGTCTCGAGGAGCCCTGTCTTATGGTTGGCCCTCATCTCGTTGACGGTGCGGGTTGCATTGACTGCACTGAGCCTGACGTCCCCGTTGGCTATCAGGAAGACCTCCCTTCTGTCATCTTCAAGACTCTCTATATGGTCCATTAGGACACTGTCTTCTATTTTCGTCTTTATCATGGTGCCAGTTTAGATTAACCGGCCACTCTAGTTAAGGGGCTTGAAGGAATTTTGAGAATATTTCTCGAAAAGGACGGGAAAGAGCCATATAATGGGGGCAATTGGAGTTTTTATGGAAAACAGAACAGTCCGTCTGAAATTGAATTACAGGAGAACATTCCTGATCGGTTTTGCCTTCTTCGGCATCCTCTTATTGTGGCAGGTATATGATTCATGGTGCCCGACATTCCTCACTGACATCTTTGCCCGCAGAATGTACGGTATGTCATCTGCAGCTCTCAAGGCAGAAGGCAACAACGAGCATATCCTCAACGTCCAGTGGCTTGTGGGAATCATCATGGCATGTGATAACCTTGCCGCCCTTATTCTTCTTCCTGCCTTCGGACGTCTCTCTGATAAGACAAGTACACCAATCGGAAAGCGAATGCCTTATATCCTCACGGGGACATTTGTATCTGCAATAATCTTCCCGTTCATTCCTCTGTTCTTCCATTATAACAATATAGCGGGAATGGTTGTTTCCATGGCCATGGTTCTCATCTTTATGATGATGTACCGTAACCCTGCAGTCGCACTCATGCCAGATATTACCCCAAAGCCGTTAAGGGCCAAGGCGAACGGGATTATCAACATAATGGGATACCTTGGCGGGGCATTCGCAACTGTACTTGGAATCTTCCTGCCACTTTCAAGTTACATAAACGTGGGTGATGAAGCAAGAAAGATGTATATTATCGAGATTCCTTTCATCGTTGCATCCATCCTCATGGTTATTTCAGCTCTCGTCCTTTTCTTCACAATAAAGGAAAACAAACTTGAGGAGGAGATGAAGGATGAGCTTGAGGAAGGTGAGAGACAGGCTGCTGTCGAGAATCCGATTGATGATTCAAAGCCTATGACAAAGGCCAACAGGAGAATGCTTATTGCAATCCTCCTTGCAGAGTTCTTCTGGTTCATGGCAGACAATGCCATCGGTACATATATCGGGAACTATGTCATCTATTATCTTAACAGTGTCTCGAGTGCAACTATGATTCTGACGATTATCGGTGGACTGGGAAGTGTTATCGGATTTGCTATAGCAGGTTCCATCGCCGACAGAATCGGACGCAAGTGGACAATTTCAATAGGTCTGGGAATCACCCTTCTGGGGTACATCATAATGACAGGTGTCGGACCTTCGGGTAAGGTTGTGGGGACTAACGGTGAGTTCTCCTTCCCTGTTCTTCTTTATGGAGTATGGGTTGTGAAAGGCTTCGGAATGTCTCTTGTACATAACTGTTCCTTCCCGATGATAGTTGAACTCTGCTCGGCAAAGAAGATTGGCCAGTTCACGGGTTACTACTACGCAGCAAGCATGGCTGCCCAGACAGTGACACCTGTTCTCCTGGGACTTCTTCTTACAAAGCTCAGTCTCTGGGGCATACTTCCTGTCTATTCGGCAATCCTCCTTTGTGTCTCCTTCATTGTGTTTACAGTGCTTGTAAAGAATATAAAGGCAACTAAGGTCAGAAATTCCAAGGGCCTTGAAGCTCTCGGGGCAGATGACTAAGGAGGAAAATATGGGAACACCACATATAAGTGCATCAAAAGGCGACATAGCAGAGAGGATTCTCCTTCCCGGAGACCCTCTCAGGGCCAAACATATAGCAGAAACCTTCCTTGAGAATCCTGTATGCTACAACCAGACAAGAGGCATGCTGGGCTACACGGGAAAATGGAAGGGAGAGAGGGTATCTGTACAGGGTACCGGAATGGGAATGCCGTCATTCTCCATCTATTGTAACGAGCTTATTGCAGAGTTCGGATGCAGAACCCTTATCAGGGTAGGCACATGTGGGACAAACAGTCCCCTTCTCAAACTCAGGGATGTCTTCATTGCACAGGCTTCAAGCACAGACAGCGGAATGAACACTGATCGTTTCGGCTCTACCTTCCATTATTGTCCGATTCCCTCCTTCAGACTTATGAGAAATGCCTATGAGATAGCGCGGGAGCGTAAGATAAACGTAACAGTCGGCCAATGCTTCTCTTCTGACTCGTTCTATGATGACAGGCACAGCGAGAAGATGGCCCTCATGCATAAGCTCGGGATAATGGCAGAGGAGATGGAGAGTGCCGAACTCTACACCCTTGGCGCCCTCAGGGGTGTTGAGACTCTTGCTCTCTTCACTGTTAGTGACAATATAATCACGGGCGAGGCAACAACCCCGGAGGAGAGGGAGACCAGCTTTAACGACATGATAAAGATAGCCCTGGATACACTCCTCAGCTGACAGCACCTGCCCCGTAGCAATGCGGGGCATAATTCTGGGTGATAACCGGGTAGTATCTCCATTTTTTGAAAAACATCCGCAAAAATTGATTTTTTGCATGTAAAAATAAAAATGGCCTCGTTATTTTTCCTATAATCCTGTATTATTTAGATAATTATCCGCAAAAGATGAAGAATTGCGTGGGATTATTAGGAAGGAAATGAATGGGCTTGAAGAATCGCATTGAGTGTCTGGCTGAATATGGCTCTGACTATAAAATACAGAAAATGGTAGATGAGGGAGCACTGTTTAAAGTCAGTAAGGGTGTTTATTCTGATAGTAAGTATGTCCCTGAGATTGCAGTTATCCTTTTCCGTTATCCGGAGGCGGTAGTAACGATGAGGAATGCTTTTTATATCTATGGATTGACTGATGTTATTCCCGACAAATATGACCTGGCTTTAGGACGGAATTCCACCAAGATTTCAGATAAAAGTGTCAGACAGTATTTCGTCAATGATAGGTTTTTTCATGAAGGGGTAGTGACTATGGATTATAAGGGGTGTCAGATTCGTATATATAACCGGGAGAGAATGCTGATAGAACTTTTGCGTTACAAGAGCAAACTTTCCTTTGATTATTACAAGGAAATTATTCACAGCTTCAGAAGGATTGTCCCAAGCCTGAATCTGGAACTCGTACAGGACTATGCCTATGTCTCGCCGAAAAGTCATATGATAATGGAGCTGTTGCAGCTGGAGGTCCTGTAATGATTTCCCTGCAAGATTTGATTATGAAAGAGATGGCAGAGGGATATACTGAAACAGGTGCTGAAGCAAAGGTGTGCCAGGATATAATATTGAGAGCAATATCGGAAAGTACCTTGAACAGAAACGTCACAATCAAGGGAGGTGTTGTTATGCACAGTATTACCGGCGATATGAGACGTGCGACCCAGGATATGGATTTCGATTTCATCAAATATTCACTTTCTGATGAAGCTGTAAGAGTGTTTATTGAGAAGTTGAATTGCATAGATGGAATAAGTATCCGTATAGATGGAGATATCGTCAGCTTGGTACAACACGAATATCGGGGGAAAAGAGTTAATGTAATAGTTGAAGATGAAATGGGGCATCACATAAAGAGCAAAATAGATATAGGGGTACATAAAGAGCTCCAAATAGAGCAGGATGAATATTGCTTCGATGTCTGTCTGGATGATAGAGGAGCAAGTTTATTGATAAATTCGAAAGAACAGATTTTTGCTGAGAAACTACGGGCGCTCTTAAGGTTTGGGCCTCTAACGACACGTTATAAAGATATTTTCGATATGTGTTTCCTTTCTGATTATGTAAGTATCCCACGGTTACAGGAATGCATAAAAGTGTGTGTCTTTGATGATGAGGACATGAAGGAATGTGATATGGACGCTGTAATTGAAAGAGTGGATAGGACTTTTTCTGATAAACTATTCAGAAGGAATATTGAACGTTCCGTACGTAGTAATTGGCTTGGTATCAGCATTCCGGATGGGTTTGTAAAGATAGTTTCTTTTCTCAGGTTGATATAGAACCCGATAGCCTCAACGATATGATAAAGATAGCCCTGGATACACTCCTCAGCTGACAGCACCTGCCCCGTAGTAATGCGGGGCATAATACCGGATCTATGATTCTTTTTCGCGCGTTGTGAATTGTCAGGACATCCTCCGTCTGAAATCTGGATACGCTGGATTTAGCGTTAGGAGAAGACAGAAACTGTCTTTCGGACGGCCGGGTGAGAGGGAGTGGTTATACAGACAGATCGAACTGAAGGGACAGAACCCATAGAAAGAGAGTGAAATTAAAAAACAATTTTCAGTTTCTCTTCCAGATTTTTCTAACAGAACCGTATCCTGGCCGTATGTACTGCAAAGGAGAGTAAGGATATGGAACAAAATATAGAAGTATTGTTTGAATATCAGAAGTTCAGCCCTAACAGTAAACTGGAGAGCAAGATAAAAGAGATCAAGTCTCCTGACTTTAGGGCTCATAGTGAACGAGATGAATAATTGTGCTTAACTTTTATTTGTCTGCTTATGGTGAGGAGTAAGTATGCCGGGTCGCAGATATCTAAGAGATGAAGACGAACGGTTGGCGAATGGCCGGATGATTGTGTCCTCTAATGAGGAAGCAAGCTACATACATAGAGTGGAGTGTGTAAACTTTGTACTCAGTGGGATGCCACCATCAGAGGTGAGTCTCTACGTGCCGGAGAGTAAGAACACAATAACAAGCCGGGTAAAAACTGCCGACGGACAGGGTTTTGATGCTCTTCATACAAAGAAACAGACAGGACGCCCTTCCAAGCTGGGTGCTGAGCAGATGAACAAAACAGGGAAGATGATCTGGAGAAGTATGAGTGCCATGTATGGGATGGTCCGGGTTTCTCAGGCTTTATCTCAATGTTCCGTATAGTTCTCCAGGTGTCGGCATCATGATTTCATCAGGAGAAATATTCCGGATCAATGGAAAATGATTTTTGATGTATTCCCAAAATTCAGAGTTTGAGATTTTGCTGATAACTGAATCAACTTCGTTTTGAAGACCCTTTCATGGCTTTTTCTATGCCGGAACCGGCAGAGAAGTCCTGAAGTCAGGATGAGGATAGCCCCGGGCCTGCTCCTCAGCTGAAATCAGCTGGCCGTAGTGATGCGGGGCAACATGCCGTAGAGGAGAGCACAGCCTCTATGTTTTGTGAAAAATCGGAGATGATGACTGATTTCCGGTCTTTCTGATTTTTTCTTGTGTTGTGAATATAGGTATGTCAGGGCATCCTCCGGAAGGAAAACCATCTTGAATATGGCGTCGTTATAATCTTGATACGCTGGTTTTAGCGTTAGGCGAAGACAGAAATACTGTCTTTTGGACGGCCGGGGGAGGGAGTGGCTATATAGACAGAACCGGGCTGAAGGGATAAAATCGGCACAAAGGAAGTGAAATTAAAAAAGCAATTTTTAGTTTTTCTTCCTGATTTTTCTAACAGAACCGGATTCGGGCCGTATATACTGCAAGGGAGAGTAAGAATATGAAACAAAACATAGAAGAATTGTTTGAGTATCAGAAGTTCAATCCTAACAGTAAACTGGAGAGCAAGATAAAAGAGGTCAACTCCCGCTTTTTCTCGCATGGGAATGAGCTGGATGATGATATGCTGGATGTAGCTGCTGCAGGGGAGCCCTATGTGGGGGAAAACGAACTTGATGCAAACAGGAAATGATGATAGGGCTCAGCTCTACACAAAATATCATGACAAGGTTTTTGGTTATGTCATGAACCGCCTCCAGAACAGGGCGGAAGCAGAGGATATAACATCGGATGTGTTCCTGAAGCTTTATTCCAGACCGGAGAAAATCGAAATTGGCAGGGAGGGAGTCTCCACGTATGTCTTCAAGGTGACACAGAGTGTTCTTTATGACCATTACAGAAAAAATAAGGATGTCTGTGCTCCTCTCGATGATGTCGCGCATTTTGATGATACGGGAGATTTGGATGAGATGCTTGAGTATCTCAATGATGCTCTTGATACAATTTCCGTGCGTGAGAAGGAGATTGTGATTCTCCATTACTATGATGGTCTGGACCACAAAGAGATAGCCCTGAGGATGGGGCTCTCATATACGAATGTCCGTCAGATTTGCCATGTTGCATTGAAGAAATTGAAAAGTGCCATGGAAGAGAGCATGAACGGAGGGAAAAGAAAGATGGCTCTCGACGATGATGATCTCCCGTCTGTTACCGGTGGCCTTAAACTTGAGTATGCTGGTCCTTCACTCGGCGATGCAAAAGATAAAACTGTGTGTGGAAATATATAAATAACCTGTGATACTATAGAAAAAAACATATTGGAGAAAGATATGGAAATTAAAAAAGAACAAAACGGAAATGAACTGACAGTGTCCATCATTGGACGTCTCGATACTACGACGGCTCCCCAGCTTGAGGCTGAGCTCCGTGGTGGGGTTACAGGGGTTGAAAAACTCATTCTTGACATGAAGGATCTTGAATATCTTTCATCTGCAGGACTCAGGGTAATCCTTGCTGCACAGAAGGTTATGAACAAGCAGGGCGAAATGGTCGTCAGAAATGTCAACGATACTATCCATGAGATTTTCGAGGTCACAGGCTTTATAGATATCCTTACTATAGAGTAATTCGGAGAGTATTGTGGATACACGTTTCCAGTACCGTGCATACCGGTATTTTCTTCTATGGGGCATCCTTTCATCGCTTGCCCTGACTCTGTGCACTCTCTGTGATGCCACTCTGGTGGGTAACATCATAGGGAGTGATGGCCTTGCTGTCTCGAACATGGCGACGCCGGTATATCTTATGTATGCACTTTTCGGTATTACAATCGGAGTAGGCTCCAACGTTAAGATAATGAGGCTTCTCGGAAGCAGTGACAGGGAGGGAGCAGATTCTGTCTTCCATTTTGAATTGACACTCGGTCTTCTGGTGAGTCTCATTTCCCTCTCACCTCTTTTTTTTAAAGAGGCTTATTTTTCATTCCTCGGTGTAACTGAGGAACTCTATGACCTTGCTTCGGAATACCTTACGGTTGTGATGTGGTCAGCACCGCTCTTCATCATGTACCAGATTCTATCTTCCTCGGTCAGAAGTGACGGGAACCCCAGACTCTCTGCAATTGCATCGGGTGTTGTGATTATAACAAATCTCACACTCGACATTGTCTTTATGAAGGTGATGAAGATAGGTATCATGGGAGCTTCCCTTTCCCTCTGTATCGGTGAAGGGCTTGCGGTGATTGTCCTTCTTACTCATTTTACAAGAAAGAACAAAATGCTGAGTCTGAAACTTGGCCGTTTGAGTTTTGGCGAAATCGGGGAAACGGTATCGAACGGGTTCGGGCTGGGTTCTGCACAGATTTTCGCTGCAATCGTCATGCTGATGTACAACACAATGCTCATGAAGTATTGCGGAGAGAACGGTGCATTCTATGTTGCCGTTTACGGAGTTATATACACATTGGGAACAATACCTGCGGGTATATGGGACGGCAACTCCACATCCCTTCAGACTGTCATATCTTTCCTTACCGGTGAATCCGATACGGACGGAATCCTGGCCGTATTGAAGAAGTCGCTTCTTACAGTTGCGATATTCGCTGTTATAATTGCACTGATTTTTGCTCTCTTTCCCTCCTTCCTTCTTTCCTTCTTTGGTCTTGAAGACAGTTCGGGAAGAGCAGTGATTGCACTCCGTCTCTTCAGTCTGAGTCTCGTTTTTACGGGTATCAACACAGCTGTGACTGCATTCTGGCAGGGAATAGAACGCAAGCACCTTGCCTCTGCAATCTCTGCCATAAGGAACTGTGTGCTTCTTCTTATAACCGGTTTCTTCCTTATTCCCGGAATGAACATAACGGGACTTGCTCTTTCGTATGTTATCACTGAGGTTCTTGCTCTTCTCTTCATTGTTGCTGTGGCTCTCATCAGCCCTTCACGCACTTTTATAGCAAAGAAATATGGACTCTATACAAGGTCATTTGAGAAGACATACGCAATCGAGACAGAGAGCATGGAGGCTATCTCATCTGATCTTGAAAGGATAGCGGAAGAATGGGAACTCGATTTGAAGAAGTCATTCATGATTAACTTCATTACAGAAGAGATTCTCCTGAACATAATCAAGTTTGCTCTTGGCAACAAGACTAATAAAAAAGAGTATTACATATCGGTAAAGCTGATTGGAAAGGGAGATGATCTTGTCCTGAGAATCAGGGACAATGTCAAGGAGTATAATCCGTTTGAGGCAGAGGGTGACGAGATAGATTCGGGAGTCCTGAAGCTAATAGAAAAGAAGACTAAGTATTCTGAATACCAGCGTAAGATGGTCTTCAATTACTTCTATACGATTATATGATAAGGAGAGGGTATGGGAGATCAGACAGTTTTTGCAGTGGAAAAGGAAATAGAGAGGCTTGGCGTTCAATACAGGCTTCTTTCGTCTATCGAAAAGCCACTTTTTGCATCCATCTTCTCCGGCAGGAGTAACCTTTCTGTTCTCGATGTCGGATGCAATGATGGAAAAAAGACGATTTCGCTCTTTTCAGACAAGAGCATAAAGAGCGTCGTCGGCATTGAGTATAATCCGTCTCTTGCCCGGGAAGCTGAAACAGTTCGCGGGGATGATAAGTTTTTCTTCCTTTCGCTTGATGCTTCAAGTGATGATTTCCCTTCCGCTTTGCGTTCTGTAATGGAGGAAAGGAAAATAGAATCCTTCGACTGTATCTATCTTTCATTTGTCCTGATGCACCTTTCAGAACCGGGAAAACTTCTTTCCGTCCTTTCCTCTTTTCTATCCACCGACGGTGTGATCGTGATTGTTGAGGCTGATGATGCCTCCTCCCGTCTTACGGGAGACAGTGCCAATCTTCTTGGAACTTTCCTGGAGATTCTCAAAGAGGACAGATACTCCGGTAACCGTACCCTGGGGGGAATGCTTGAGGCAATCTCCCGTGCTTCCGGCTATGAGGTGACGCGTATATGTGACTCAATCGGGGCAGGAAAGGGAGAGACAGAGAAGAAAGAGATGATATATACGACATTCTTCTCATACCTTGAGGAGGATGTGGATCTTCTCCTTACACAGGAGGACATACCCCTCTACAGAAACTGGAAGAAATGGCTTCTTGATAACCTGCCATCTCTCAAGGCGCTTATCCTTGATGATGAAAGTGAGATATCGATGGGAATGAAGATATTGGCTCTGAGGAGGAAGAATGAGGCTTGAAGACCTGAAAAGGGAAGATGTGTCCACCGTCCTCTCCATTGCTGACAGAAGTGTTGGTAAGAATCTCTATTCATTCGATGATTTTCTCTCCGTTCTTGACGATGAGAATAAGTTCCTCTATGTGCTTAGAGATGACTCCGGTGTGATTGCGGGATATATCTACTTTCTCATTACTTCGTCGAGGGACATTGAAGAGTCTCTCGGCCTTGAAGCTGGAACCCTCCCCACATCGTCACGCCTGGGGAGAATACAGTCTGTCGCTCTTGAGGAGGCTTACAGGGGGAAAGGACTCGGAGAGGAAATGATAGATGCTGCAGACAAGACTTTCTCAAACCTGGGGATTAACACTGTTCTTATAGTGTGTTGGAAACCCGGTGGGATCCTTCCTCTCTCCAATGCTCTCAAAGATTGCAGTTTTGATTATCTCATGACAGTGAAGGAGGCCTGGTACCGGGACGAGAATCTCTATTGCCCGCATTGCCACGGACGATGTCACTGTGATGCGGAAATATACTATAAAAATTTATTTAAGGAGAAGATATGAAAATTAAACTTCTGCCTAAGTTCATACTTTCGCTCTGCATTGTGGGACTTGTCCTGACACTTGCAGTATCTCTCTTTGCGTACCTTACAAGTAAGAGTTACCTTGAGGATATCTTTGCTGAGCGTGTAATGACAAACAGTAATGCCATTGCCACAATGCTTGATGTGGAAGATGTGAAGACCGTCATAGGAGACGGTGGTGATGATACTCCTGAGTACAGGAAGATGTATTCGCTCTTCAACACTCTCAAAAAAGAGGGTGAAGTCACCTATCTCTCCCTCGTCGTTCCTGATGAGGACAGTGTAACTTTCTATATAGATGCATTAGTTCCCGAGATGGGAGATTTAGCGGAGAATCAGCAAAAGTACGGAACAGATGTTCCTTACTCAGAGGCTGCCAACCCTGATGATCCAAAAGATTTTGAGAAATACATAACTATCTGGAATGCATACAGGGAGAACAAGGGGCTTGAGAAGCCACTTGTCACAGATAACAGCTACGGGTACAACTACACTGGAATTTCTGTAATCTTGGATGAGAATGGGAAGGCCATAGCCGAAGTACAGTACATCCTCGACATGACTGAAGTCAGGAGTTACCTTAATTCATTCCTCCTTAAGATGATTCTCATCTCCTTTGGAATAATTGGTCTTATAATCATTGTTTATATCTTCTTTGTGAGGAGTATGGTTACAAAACCGATTGGGGAACTTACAAACTTTACCGAAGATATTACCCGCACGTCCTCATTTGAAGGCCGCAGGATAGACATAAAGACTGGAGACGAGATTGAGTCGCTCTCCGAGTCTTTCAACTTCATGCTCAAGGAGCTTGAGGAATACATTGCTAACCTCTCGAAGGTCACGGCTGAGAAAGAGAGAATCGGGGCTGAACTTGATGTTGCTCGTCATATACAGAAGAGTATGCTTCCATGTATCTTCTTCCCCGCATTCCCGAGCCATCCTGAATTTGATGTCTATGCGACAATGACTCCTGCCAAGGAAGTCGGTGGAGACTTCTATGACTTCTTTGTCATTGACAATGACCATTTCGCCTTTGTCATGGCCGATGTCTCGGGTAAGGGTGTCCCTGCTGCCCTCTTCATGATGATCAGTAAGACCCTTATCAAGAGTGCTGCCCAGAACGGACTCGGGCCGAAGGCTGTGCTTGAGAAGGTCAATAACCAGCTTTGCGAGAGCAACGAAGCGGGTATGTTCGTTACTGTGTGGCTGGGTATTATGGAGATATCGACTGGAATCATGAGATGTGCCAATGCCGGCCATGAGTTCCCGGCTATAAAGAAGAAAGGCGGAGAATGGGAACTCTACAAGGACAGGCACGGCTTTGTCCTTGCGGGGATGGAGGATTCTAAGTACAGGGAGTATGAACTGGAGTTGAATGCCGGGGACAGACTTCTCGTCTACACGGATGGTGTGGCTGAAGCAACAGACAGCCATGACTGCCTCTATGGTACAGACAGGATGATTGATGCCCTCAACAGGGCAGGTAACAGGTCAAGTGATGAGCTCTTGGCCTTCCTCCACGACGACATTGACGCCTTTGTCGGAGACGCTGACCAGTTTGATGACATAACGATGCTTACACTTGAAATAAAGGAACATAAGATATGAAGAAAACAATTACTGTAAAGCCGAGCGGAGAAGCGGTCAGTGAAGTTACTGAGTTTGTAGAGGGTATACTTTCTGAGAATGACATTCCGTTCAAGACTATTGCACAGGTCAATGTCGCCATTGATGAGATATTCTCGAATATTGCACTGTACAGCGGAGCTACAAGCGCCACTGTCACATGCACTCTCAACAAGGATGACATTGAAATTGTGTTTACGGACGACGGTGAGCCGTATGATCCGACAAAGAGCGAAGATCCTGACACAACGCTCTCGGCGGAAGAGAGGAAAATCGGAGGCCTTGGAATTTTCATGGTCAAAAAGACTATGGATGACATTTCGTACGAATACAAAGAAAATAAGAACATACTTACTATAAGGAAGGTTGGAAAATGAATGAGAAAATTTTCAGGAAATCAAGCATTGACAGAGTGAATTCTCCAGAGCAGCTTAACGATTATATCAGGGTGGCAAATCCTAGTGTTTGGGTTATCCTCCTTGCTATTGCCGTTCTCCTAGTCGGAGTTGTCATCTGGGGTGTCTTCGGAAAAATCGAGACCAAGGTCGATACTACAGTTGTAGTTGAAAACGGAAAGGCTGTATGTTACCTCACCTCTGATGGTTTTAAGTCTGTCAAGGAAGGAATGGAAGTAAGCGTTGAAGGCAAAGATGGTGTTGTCGTTTCCCTCGGGAAAAATCCCGTTGAGATAACATCTGACTATCCTGCATATTTTCTCTTCGTCTCGGGATTAAAAGCCGGTGACTTTGCTTATGAGTGCTCTCTCAACCTCAGCGGTGTTGATGATGGAGTATATTCAGCTTCTGTCATAGTAGACAGCATCAATCCGATTTACTTTGTAATCCACTAAGGGGGACAGGATGGAAAAAAAGAAGAAAGTGCCTTCGCATTCCCTCTCAAACGGAGTTGCAAAGGTTCCTGTTGTCATACAGCTTGAGGCATTGGAGTGCGGGGCTGCGTCCCTCACGATGATTCTTGCCTACTATGGTAAGTGGATTCCGCTTGAGAGAGTCCGTTCTGACTGTGGAGTGTCGCGAGACGGCTCCAATGCGAAGAATATCCTCAAGGCGGCAAGAAGCTATGGTCTTACGGCCAGAGGTTTCAGATTTGAGCCGGAGATGCTGAGAAAAGAGGGAAAGTTCCCGTGTATAATCCATTGGAACTTCAACCACTTTGTGGTCCTTTGCGGATTCAAGGGGAACAAGGCAATTATCAACGACCCTGCAAAGGGAACTTACTCCGTCTCAATGGAGCAGTTTGATAAATCATTTACCGGAATCTGCTTGATGATGGAGCCGGGTGAGGATTTCAAACCAGAGGGTAAGCAGAAGAGTGTAACCTCATTTATAAAGAAGAGACTTAAGGGTACTGGTTCTGCATTCGCACTTGTCGTCATAACGACAATTATCTCATCACTCATCGGAATAATTACGCCGGGATTCTCGAATGTCTTTGCCGACCACCTCCTCAGCGGAACGAACCCTGAGTGGTTCATGCCGTTCATATGGGGAATAAGTGCATTGGCTGTAATCCAGATAATAGTCCAGATTATACAGACGGTTTACTCCCTCAAGGTGAATGGAAAGATTGCAATAATTGCCGACAGCGAATATATGTGGCATGTCTTGAGACTTCCTATGGAATTCTTTTCGCAGCGTATGGCTGGTGATATCCAGGGAAGAAGAAGCCAGAATGCGGGAATAGCGGGAAGCATAATCGAGACATTTGCTCCTCTCATCATTCAGCTCTTCATGCTCTTCTTCTATCTCTTTGTTATGTTGAGATACAGTATTGCGCTTTCCTTTATCGGTATAGTCTCCGTATTCCTGAATATGGCAGTAAGCAGGTATATATCGAAGAAGAGAATCAATCTTACCCGTGTTTCACAGCGTGACAGCGGTAAGCTTGCAGGTGCGACTGTGGCCGGAATCGAGATGATAGAGTCTATCAAGTCTTCCGGTGCTGAGAACGGCTTCTTTGAGAAGTGGTCGGGTTACCAGGCAACTGTGAATACAGCTAATGTCAAATTCACTAAGCTTAACGCACGCTTCGGCATAATTCCTTCTGTCATTACGCTGATGACGAACATGCTTGTCGAAATGGGGAGTGTGTATCTCTGCCAGAAGGGACAGTGGACTGTCGGTATGATAAGTGCCTTTGCCGGCTTTGTAAGTTCATTCCTTTCTCCTGCTATGCAGTTTGTATCTGCCGGCCAGTCTCTCCAGGAGATGAGGACCAGCATGGAGAGAATCGAGGATGTCATGGAGTATCCTACAGTTGTTCCGTATGTTACAGAGCCTCTTAAGGAAGGTGAGGAATACGATAAGCTGACAGGAAAGATAGAGCTCAAGAACGTGACATTCGGATATTCAAAGCTGGATGAACCTCTTATCAAGGACTTCTCGATGACTCTCGAGCCGGGTAAGAGTGTCGCATTCGTCGGCCCGTCCGGTTGTGGTAAGTCGACACTGAGCAAGCTTATCTCGGGTCTCTATAAGCCATGGAGCGGAGAGATTCTCTTCGACGGCAGGTCGATTGATGAGATTAACCGCTCTGTCTTCACGGGATCACTCTCTGTTGTAGACCAGGATATAACCCTGTTTGAAGACACGATTGCCAACAATATTAAGATGTGGGATAACTCGATTGAGGACTTCGAGATGATTCTTGCTGCAAGAGACGCCAGACTCCATGAAGATATCATGAAGAGAGATGGTGGATATCAGTACAAATTGATGGAAGGTGGAAAGGACCTCTCGGGAGGCCAGAGACAGAGACTTGAAATTGCACGTGTTCTTGCCGAAGACCCGACTATCATAATCATGGATGAAGCTACAAGTGCACTCGATGCCAAGACAGAGTTTGAGGTTGTCGAGTCCATCAGAAACCGTGGTATTACAACTATCGTTGTTGCCCACCGTCTGAGTACCATCCGTGATGCTGATGAGATTATCGTCCTTGACAGAGGTAGAGTTGTGGAACGCGGTACACATGAGGAACTCTACAAGATGGGAGGCGTCTATGCATCCCTCGTGTCAAATGAGTAAAGGAGAAGAATATGGGTTGGTTTGACGAACAGATCAGAGAAAGAATACAGAGTGATGATGACAGCTTCTCCTCCGCATTTGCTTCAATGTCTTCCCTTGTCATGGGGAAGAGAATTACGCGTGCCCTGACTGAAGACAGAGTGCATGCCGAAAATGCCATAGGAGAGGTTCTTAAGTATTTCCACGTGAAAAGAGTGGAACTTCCGGAGAATATCAAGGATATAAACGAACAGATTGAGTATCTGATGAGGCCATCCGGAATCATGAGACGTACCGTCATTCTTGAAGGAGAATGGTACGAGGATGCTGTCGGTGCTATGCTCGGCTCACTGAAGGAGGACGGAACTCCGGTTGCGCTCATTCCTTCGGGACTTAAGGGATATAAATACTACGACAGCAGAAGCGAAAAATGGGTAAGGATTACAAAGAAGACAGCTTCTCTTATAGACGAAGAGGCAATCACCTTCTATAAGCCGCTTCCTTTGAAAAAGATAGGGATTAAAGACCTTCTTATCTACATTGTGGAGTGTATGTCAGTATCCGACTTTATATATGTCGGACTTGTGACACTTGCTGTTACTCTTGTCGGAATGCTTACGCCTAAAATCCAGAGATTGATCTACGGTCCGGTAATTGAAAACGGGACCCTCACATTGCTCTTTGGTGTATTTGGTTTTTTAATCTGCGTGAGTTTTACAAAGCTCCTGTTGCAGACTGTAAATAAGCTTGTTACGTCAAGGCTTGGAACTAAGCTTAATGTGCAGGTGCAGGCTGCAAGCATGATGAGAGTACTCTCCATGCCGGCTTCCTTCTTCAAGGATTATTCCTCAGGAGAGCTTTCACAGCGTATGAGCGGGCTCAACTCACTCTGCTCGATGCTGGCATCCAGTATACTCTCAACCGGATTGACATCCCTCTTCTCACTCATCTACATTACGCAGATGGTCCAGTACGGACCGGGACTTGTCGTGCCGGGACTCATAGTTATAATTGTGACCGTAGCTTTTTCCGTTATCACGACATTTGCACAGCTTAAAGTGTCGAGACAGCAGATGGAACTCAGTGCTAAGGAGTCCGGACTTGAGTATTCTCTTCTTACAGGAGTTCAGAAGATACGTCTCAGCGGAGCCGAGAAGAGAGCATTTGCTAAGTGGGCAGATTCTTACACAAAGAGTGCAAAACTCACCTATAATCCTCCACTCTTTTTGAAGCTGAACGGGGTGTTCTCATCATGCATCTCGCTGGTTGGAACAATTGTAATCTATTTCTTTACAATAAAGACCGGAGTAACACTTGCTGATTACTATGCATTCAACAGTGCATACGGTGCTGTGATGGGTGCATTTACATCTCTTGTCGGCATGGCAACGACGTTTGCCCGTATTAAGCCGATTTTCGAAATGGTCTCACCTCTTCTTGAAACAGTTCCGGAAGCAGCAGATAACAAGAAGGTTGTCTCAAGGCTCTCTGGAGGAATTGAACTCAACAACATCACATTCCGCTACACAGAGAACGGACCTGTGATTGTTGATGATCTCTCCCTTAAGATTAGGCCGGGGCAGTATGTTGCAATAGTCGGTGCTACAGGTTGCGGTAAGTCGACATTGATGAGAATCATGCTCGGCTTCGAGACTCCCCAGAAAGGTGCTGTCTACTACGATGGAATGGATCTTGCTACCCTTGATTTGAAGTCCCTCAGGCAGAAGATCGGTACTGTTATGCAGAACGGAAAGCTCTTCCAGGGTGATATCTACTCGAACATTGTCATTTCAGCTCCCCAGCTTGGAATGGAAGAAGCCTGGAGTGCTGCTGAGAAGGCAGGTGTCAAGGAAGACATCGAGGCAATGCCGATGGGAATGCACACACTTATAAGTGAAGGATCTGGAGGAATATCAGGCGGACAGAGACAGAGGCTGATGATTGCACGTGCAATAGCTCCAAAGCCGAGGATCCTGATGTTCGATGAGGCTACCTCTGCACTTGACAACATTACGCAGAAGATTGTCTCCGACTCTCTCGATTCATTGAAGTGCACCCGTATAGTGATTGCACACCGTCTGAGCACAATCCGTCAATGTGACAGAATAATCGTTCTCGACAAGGGAAAGATTATCGAAGACGGTAAGTACGATGAGCTTATAGCTAAGAACGGATACTTTGCTGATCTTGTGTCACGTCAGAGACTCGACTAAGAGAGAATCTGCCGGGTATTAGACAGATGATAAAAAATCTTGTTCTAATAACTTGGTCTATGTATTAAAAACAATTACTCCCCTCATGATTTTCTGTTGTGAGGGGAGATTTTATAAAAGATTACAAATTGCCGAAAAATTTCGTTACAAATTGACGAAAATTAACGAAGGAGCAAAGAATCTCAGGAAATTGAAGGACCGAATCGATACTACAAAGATGAAGGAGGCTTCCTTCCTTATGGTATTGACTGCTGTCGGCCGATATGCCTACAGACGAGATGATGGTGTTCTTGTTGTTCCGTTAGGATGCCTCAGAAATTGAATTCCTGCTTAGAACAGGGGATTTGCCGGTAAATCCGGACTGGTATTCATCACGCATCATCAGTGATGAATTTTTGCGGACTAATCAGTAAAAATAGAGGTTTTTTACAAAACTGTCTGTTTTTTTCTAACAAAATCCATTTTTGGCCGTATATAGAGTAAGGAGAGGATAAATGAACGACACTGAAAAGTTAGAAATTGATGGAATTCTTGAAAAAGAAGGTATTTCTTCTTCAGATTTGGAGAGGTTTTTCAAATCACGTAGAACTTCTGGAGAATTGGGGGATAATGAACTTGATGCTGTCTCCGGCGGGGGATGTGCTCGAAGTGACAGCTATACGTGCCCGAAGTGTGGTCAGCCATTAACCTGGGTGA
>CAVIAZ010000022.1:0-19639 GCA_963640795.1 bacterium
CGGGAGCGTGACAGTGAATGTTGTAAGTCCGTCACCGCTTACCGCCTCAATCCTCCCCGAGTGGAGATCGCATACCTTCTTCACTATCGCTAGTCCTATCCCGTTTCCCTCACCGGAGTGGGATTTATCGACCTGATAGAATCTGTTATAGATGTAGTTCAGGTCCTCCGGAGGTATTATTCTGCCTCCATTTGAGATGGAGACGGAGAGTTGTCCGTCTTTCTCTCTTATGTCTACAGATACTGTACCGCCTTCATCTGAGAACTTTATGGCATTGTCGAGGAGGTTTATCCATACCTGCTTCAATAGCTCTGCATTTGCTGAAATTGTATACTCGGAGAATTTCAAATCCATATTGAGGTTCTTCTCGCTCCATTTCTCGGCAAGAAGGAGGACCGCCGATCTTATTTCCTCAGAAAGATTGAATTCTGTTATATCCCTTAATATTGTCTGGTTCTCTATGCGTGAAAGATTGAGGACGTTTGATGCCATAACGGAGAGTCTGAGGGACTCCTCCTCAATGACAGTGAGGTATTCCTCCCTCTCCTCGGGAGTTAGGTTTCCGCGCCTCAGGAGTTTGGCAAAGCCGGAAATCGAGGCAATCGGGGTCTTGAACTCGTGGGAAAAGCTGTTGATGAAATCATTACGGAGCATTTCAGTGTGTGCAAGTTCCTCTGCAGCACTGTTGAAGCTTGTCTCTATCTCCTGGAAGATCGGGTGGGAGTTTATGGGCTTACCGAAGTGAAGCCTTGCACTGAAGTCTCCGCTTCCAAGGCGGTTCAGCTGGATTATCAGGCGGTTGAACGGCTTGAGGGGAATCTTTCCCATTGAATTGGAGAGGATGAAGCCGATGATCATGCTTGAGAAGAAGATGAATATTGTAACATCCATCACTCCGATTCTTCCTTCCGTAACAGCAAAGACTCCGAGTTTTGCCAGGAGAAAGAGAATGAGATATGTGATGAGCATGGCTATTCCGTTTATGCCGAAGACAATCAGTGACAGTAGGAGTGCCAGTTCAAGTCTTGAGTTACGTTCCTTCTTTGTCATACGTTCTTGACCGCCTTGTAACCGAGTCCTCTCACAGCCACTATTTCAAATTCCTTCCAGCCTTCGAATCTCTTTCTGAGTCTTCCCACATGGACGGTGACAGTCTCCCAGCCAGTATCACAATCGGCACCCCAAATCTCATCCATGAGCTGGATACGTGTGAAGATCTGCCCCGGGTAGGAGAGAAGTTTATACAGGAGCAGGAATTCCTTCTGAGGGAGTTCCTGTGTCATATTGTTCTTCGTGACTGTGAGCGAGTCATAGTCGAGGATAACATCCCCGATGATGATTCTGTGCTCATCCATAATACGCGCTCTCCTCAGGAGCGCTTTTATATGCAAAAGGAGTTTTTCCTCATCAATGGGTTTTGTAATGTAATCGTCAGTCCCGACAAGAAAACCCTTCTTCTCGTCGGGGGGCTGGTGCTTGGCCGTCACCATGAGGATGGGGAGGATGCTGTCTGTCTCCCTGACGGTGCGGGTGAATTCGTAGCCGTCCATCTTCGGCATCATGACATCGAGGACAACAAGATCTATGTGCTCTCTGTCCAATACGGTGAGGGCTTCCTCCCCGTCGGATGCAGTCACAACTGTGTATCCGTCCTTTGTCAGGACAGTTTCAAGAAGCATCCTCGTATGCTTGTCATCATCCACGACAAGAATGTGAAACACCGTTTCCTCCAACATTAAGAGAATACCACATTTTCCCCGATTAAGCCATTTTAATACTCCTCTTAGACTCAGGAGTTTTGTTTCAGTTTAGAATTCTTTGATAAATCTTGTACTGAAAATAAATAATTGGTGAAAATTATTCATTTTCCTATTGATTTAAGCCTTAAAGGGGAAAATATATTATGAGAAAAGTTAAGATTATTACAGATTCATGTGCAGACCTCAGCAGAGAGCAGCTTGAAAAATATGACATTGACTATGCAAGAATGTCGACTGTCCTTGACGGGAAGGAGTCTCCGGCTCTCCTGACATGGAGTAAGGAGGAGGCACATGACTTCTACAACATCATCAGGGGCGGTAAGAGAATCACAACCGCACAGGTATCTGTTGAGGAGTTTAACCGTATCTTCACAAAGTATCTTGATGAAGGCTATGACATCGTCTACATCGCATGCTCGGCTAAGCAGAGCGGATCTGTCAACACTGGTTTTGTGACAGCAAAGAAACTTCTTGAGAAATACGCCGATGCCTCCATCTATTGCATTGACTCCCTCAATGCAACAATCGGTGAGGGTATGCTTGCCATGGAAGCTGCAAAAAAGGTCAGAGAGGGAAAGAGTGCAGAGGAAATCAGGGATTATATCCTCTCCATCCGCAAGAACGTCCAGGAGTTCGCAACTGTTCATACACTTGAGCATCTCAAGAAGTCGGGACGTGTCTCCGCTTCCTCCGCATTCTTCGGTAATCTCATGGGAATTAAGCCGATTCTTGTTGCTGACCTCAACGGCAGACAGGTTGCAATGAAGAAGGTCAAAGGCCGCCAGAACTCATTTAATGAGATTGTGAAGCTTCTCAAGGAGAATATTACAGATGCTGGAGATCAGACAGTCTACATTGCACATGCTGACTGCTCTGAGGAAGAAATCGAGACCCTTAAGAATCTTGTAAAGAGTGAAATCAACCCGAAGGATATTTCTGTTGGTTATATCGGGCCGATTGTAGGTGCATCCACAGGTCCTGACACAATCGGAGTATGGGGATTCGGTAAGAGCGTCACATACGCTGCTGAAGAGAAATAAGTGCCTTTAGCCGGAGCACTGAGAAAGGAGCAGGATAAGGTTTATCTCTCTGTAAGATTCCTTTAACGGAATAAAAACAGCGTTATAACTGTCTTATCCTGGTTAAAAAAGGAAATAATATAGAAATGATCCAGACAGAGACAATAAACGGAATACTCCTCGCGAAAATGATCAGAAAGGGTGCAATAAACCTCCGCTCCCATGTTGAGGAGGTGAACGACCTCAATGTTTTCCCCATCCCTGATGGCGATACGGGTGACAACATGCTCATGACATGTATGGGGGGAGTTGACAGGATAGACCTGGACTCCTCGTCCATAAGCGAAGTAGCAAGGAGCATATCTGACGGAATGCTCCTTGGGGCAAGAGGAAACTCCGGCGTAATACTTTCCCAGATTTTTGACGGGATAGCAAAGGGGCTCGGAAACGAGGAAAAAGCCAATTGCACACTCTTCAAGAAAGTCCTCAGGGACGGAACTGAATCTGCATATAATGCGGTGATGGAACCCACCGAAGGGACTATCCTCACTGTTATGCGCGAGGCGACGGAATATGTCTCGGAGCGTGAATATACTTACCCGAAGAATCTCCTTTCTGATTTCATCGACCAGGCAAAGCGGACACTTGAGAAGACTCCCGACATGCTTCCCGTCCTCAAAAAGGCAGGTGTTGTAGACTCGGGTGGAGCGGGACTTATCCACATAGTTGAGGGAATGGTCAGCGTGTTCTCCCATGAGGATGATGAGGAGGAGGAACTTCCTGTTATGAGGAGTGCAGCTCCGGAGGAACTGGACTATGATCTCTTTACTCCCGACAGTGTTCTTGAGTTCGGCTATTGCACAGAGGTGCTTTTAAGACTCCAGAATGCCAAGACAGATATTGATTCATTTTCAATTGACACAATCAGGGATTATCTCAAGCAAATCGGTGACAGTGTTGTGACATTCAAGAACGGTAGCGTTGTGAAGGTTCATGTACACACAAAGACCCCTGACAAGGTTCTTGCCTTCTGCCAGCAGTTTGGGGAGTTTCTCAAGATAAAGATTGAGAACATGTCACTCCAGCACAATAACCTTATCTCTGAAAAGGAAGAGGTGGAGGAGAAGGCATCGAAGAAGCGTTATGCTGTTGTTGCCGTCGCATGCGGGGAGGGTATAAAGAACCTCTTTACCGAGCGTGGTGCTGACTACATTGTAGACGGCGGACAGAGCATGAATCCCTCCACGCAGGATTTCCTTGATGCTTTCAAGAGTGTCAACGCAGAGTCGGTTTTCGTCTTCCCGAACAATGGTAATGTTGTTCTTGCCGCACGCATGGCTGCAGGGATGTACAGCGACTCGAAGGTCTATGTGATTGAGAGCCACAATATAGGGGAAGGGTATGCTGCACTTTCGATGTATAACCCCGAGAGTGACAGCGCAGAGGAGATTGCCCGTGACCTCACCGATGCAATGAGCGGAGTCACTACACTTCATGTCTCAAGGTCAATCAGGGACGCAGAGGGAGTGAAGAGCGGGGATTATATCGGGTTCACCGGGAAGGACATTCTCTTTGACGACCGCGACAGGATGGATACTGTTGTCGGGTCACTGGGAAAAATTGACCCGTCTTCATACGACATATGTCTTCTCATATGGGGTAATGATGCCGATGGTGAGGAGGCAGAGGAGATTGCTTCGGCAATCACAAAGAGGTTCCCTGGTAAGGAAGTCTATACAGTGGAAGGAAAACAGGATATTTACGACTATATCCTGATTCTGGAGTAGGAAAGATGGAAGACTATATTTTATATATACTTGCAGCTCTTGTGGCATATCTTATTGCGGGATGGAACCCCGCAATAACCCTTTCAAAGGCAATATATAAACAGGATATACGTACCCTGGGGAGCAAAAACCCGGGGTTCACGAACTTCAAACGTTCCTTCGGAAACAGGTGGGCTTGGATAGTCCTCGCACTCGATATATCGAAGGGGTTTGCTGTCGTATTCTTATTTGCATGTCTCTTTGAAAAGTATATGGGACTATATCAAGTGGGGGCTGTCTATACGGGAATCTTTGCTGTACTCGGGCACTCTTTCCCCATATGGTATAACTTCAGGGGTGGTAAGGGCTTTCTTGTCTCACTTTCGGTTATTTGGGTGACCGACTGGAGAGCCGGACTTATATCGACAGCAGTCATGATAGTCTTATTGCTCACAACAAAGTACATGTCACTTTCGACAGTCATTTCCGTACTTATAAGTCCTGTTCTTCTTTTTCTCTTCAAAGCTGAACTTTCTGTTGTGGCACTCGATGCCCTGATGGTTCTCTTTGTTGCCTTCCGCCACAGGGCGAACTTCAAGCGCCTTATAAGCGGAAATGAATCGAAATTCTACCTGAAATCACACAGAGAGAAATAAATAATGAAAAGATACCGTGCTGGAATAGATATCGGATCAACTACTGTAAAGCTTGTAATAATTGATGAGGACGACAATCTCGTCTGGGGAGAGTACAGACGCCACCAGGCCCATACTCAGGAGACTCTTGTCTCTCTTCTTGAGGAGGCAAGGGAAAGTGTTGGAGAGTGTGAACTCTCCCTCTCGATTACCGGTTCGGGGTCGATAAACCTTGCCCAATCACTTAAGATTACCTTCGTCCAGGAGGTTGTTGCAGTTGCATCAGCGCTCAGAAAATATGCTCCACAGACAGATGTCGCAATAGAGCTCGGAGGAGAAGACGCAAAGATAATCTACTTCACGGGCGGACTTGAGGAGAGGATGAACGGTGTCTGTGCCGGTGGTACGGGCTCCTTCATCGACCAGATGGCATCCCTCCTGCAGACAGATGCTGAGGGCCTCGATAAGGAAGCTGAGAATTACAAACAGATTTACCCGATTGCCGCACGTTGCGGTGTCTTTGCCAAGACAGACATACAGCCCCTCATCAATGAGGGAGCAACGAAGGCTGACCTTGCTGCCTCGATTTTCCAGGCTGTCGTCACCCAGACGATTTCCGGACTTGCATGTGGTAAACCCATCAGGGGATGTGTTGCATTCCTTGGTGGCCCGTTGCATTTCCTGCCGCAGCTCAAGAATGCCTTTATAAGGACACTCAATCTCACAGAGAAGACTACAGTCGACCCGGAGAACTCACATCTCTTTGCTGCCTTCGGTGCCGCACTTGAGAGTGGTAATACCGAGGCCGTCTCTGTTGATAGTCTCATCACCAGGCTCAAAAGTGGAGTTAAGGTTACATTCGAGATGCCGCGGCTTCCTGCACTTTTCTCGTCACGGGAAGAATATGATGCATTTGTCTCCCGCCATGACAGGGCAAAGGTGAAAAGGGCCGACATCAAGTCATACACGGGTGACTGTTTCCTCGGAATAGATGCGGGAAGTACAACTACAAAACTTGCTTTGATTTCAAAGGACGGTGAGCTGTTATATTCCTATTACACAAATAATAAGGGTAATCCAATTGAAGCAGCGAAGGCCGGAATAAAAGAGATGGCGGCGCTTATGAATCCGGCAGCTACGATAGCCGGAAGCTACTCAACAGGATATGGGGAAGCCCTCCTGAAGACAGCCTTCTCTCTTGACGGGGGGATAGTCGAGACAATCGCACATTGCACTGCAGCATCATTCTTTGACAGCTCTGTCGACTGCGTACTCGATATAGGGGGACAGGATATGAAGTGCATCCGTCTCAGGGATGGTGCCGTGGACTCTGTCATGCTTAACGAGGCATGTTCCTCAGGCTGTGGCTCTTTCATCGAGAACTTTGCCCAGTCCCTCGGTTATACAGCAGAGGAGTTCGGAAACGTTGCACTCTTTGCACCCCATCCTGTTGACCTCGGCACAAGATGTACAGTCTTCATGAATTCCAACGTCAAGCAGGCCCAGAAGGAAGGAGCCGGTGTTGATGATATTTCGGCCGGGCTGGCATATTCCGTTATAAAGAATGCACTCTACAAGGTCATAAAGCTCTCCTCTGCAGAGGAACTCGGAAAGCACATCGTTGTCCAGGGAGGTACCTTCCATAATAAGGCCGTCCTCTGTGCCTTTGAAAAGATTGCCGGAACTGAGGTCATCTGTCCCGATATCTCGGGAGTGATGGGCGCCTTCGGTGCCGCACTCATTGCAAGGAGCAATTATACGGGAGGAGAGTCATCTATGCTTTCCCCTGAGGCTATAGAGACCCTTTCCTACACAGCCTCATCAAGACGCTGCGGGGGATGTTCCAATAACTGTATGCTTACAGTCAACATCTTCTCGGGTGGAAGGAGGCATATAAGCGGGAACCGCTGTGAAAAGCCTCTCGGAAACACCTCAGCCGTTAAGAAGGGCGACAATATGGTCGCATTCAAACGCGAGAGGATGTTTGCCTACCCGCCACTGGGCGAGGAGGAGGCAAAGAGAGGGACAATCGGAATACCGAGAGTCCTGAATATGTATGAGAACTACCCGTTCTGGGCAACCTTCTTCAAAGAACTTGGATTCAGGGTTGTGCTGAGCCCGTTTGCCTCAAGGAAGATATATGAGATGGGAATGACATCAATTCCTTCGGAGTCCCTGTGCTATCCTGCTAAGCTTGTCCACGGACATGTGGAATGGCTTATAGAAAACGGTGTCAGGACAATCTTCCATCCGAGTGTCTACTACGAGCACAAAGAGACAGAGAATCCTCAAAACAGGTATTATAACTGCCCGATAGTCATATCATACCCGGAGAACATAAAGAACAATGTTGAGGACCTGGAAGAGAAGGGTGTGAGATACATCCATCCCTTCATGGCCTTCACAGATGAGAAGACTGTAGAGAAGAGACTCTCCGAGATATGTAAAGAGGAGTGGGGAATACCCTCATCTGAAGTCAGGAAAGCTGTAAGCAAAGCCTGGGAAGAGCAGCATAATGCAAAGGAAGATATCAGGAAAGAGGGAAGGAGACTCACTGAGAGGATAGTCAGGAACGGGGAGAAGGCAATCGTTCTTGCCGGGAGACCCTATCATATTGACCCGGAGATCAACCATGGTATCCCTGAACTCATTGCTTCCTACGGCCTTACCGTCCTTACAGAAGACAGCATCCCTGTTGACTTTGTCCCGACAAGGCCCCTCAGGGTTGTGGACCAGTGGGTATACCATTCGAGACTCTACACGGCAGCAGAGTTCGTCACACATTATGACAACATAGAACTCCTGCAGCTCAATTCCTTCGGATGCGGGCTTGATGCTGTCACAACCGACCAGGTGAATGAGATACTCTCCCAGGCCGGAAAGCTCTACACTGTCCTTAAAATCGATGAGGTTGCCAATCTTGGTGCCGTCCGCATCAGGATAAGGTCACTTCTCTATGCAATGGAAGCAAGAGAGAGAAATAACCGTAAGAGGGAAGGAAAGGTCACTCCATACGAAAGGGTTGAGTTTACAGAGGAGATGAAGGAGAAAGGCTACACAATCCTTGCTCCCCAGATGAGCCCGATCCACTTCAAGATAGTCGAGCCTGTCTTCCGTAAGTACGGCTATAACCTTGTCATACTCGATAACGACAACCGCAGTGCAATAAATGCCGGACTCAAATATGTGAACAATGATGCATGCTACCCGTCAATCCTGATGGTGGGACAGTTCATGGATGCCGTCCTTTCGGGTAAGTATGACACCGACCACCTTGCAATCATTATGACACAGACGGGAGGCTGCTGCAGGGCAAGTAACTACGTCTCCCTGATCCGCCGTGCACTCAAAAATGCCGGATATCCCCAGATTCCGGTAATTTCCCTCAATGCCAACGGCATGGAGAAGAATGAAGGTTTCAAACTTTCCATGGGCCTCATAAGGGACGGTGGAAGGGCAATAGTATATGGAGACCTCTTCATGCGCTGCCTTTATCATGTAAGGCCCTATGAAAAGACAAAGGGATCGGCAGATGCACTCCACGAAAAGTGGGAGAAGATATGTATTGACTCACTTACCAACCCCCAGACAAAGTACAGCTACAAAGAGGTATGTAACGGCATTGTCGAGGCCTTCGACACTTTCGAGATAGATGAAAGCATAAAGAAGCCCAGAGTCGGCATTGTCGGGGAAATCCTTGTTAAGTACATGCCACTTGCAAACAACCACCTTGTAGAACTCCTGGAGAGAGAGGGTGCTGAGGCAGTGGTTCCTGACTTCCTGGACTTCTTCAACTTCAGTGCATTCAACAGGCAATATAAGGTGAAGTACTTCGGAGCTGGAAAGAAATACACCCTGATTTCAAAGGCAACACTTGCAGTCTTTGCTTCCTTCCGTAAGCCTGCAGTGGAGGCTCTCAAGCGCAGCAAGCGCTTTGAAGCTCCTCTCCCGATAGACGAGATAGCAAAGATGACTGAGCCCTTCCTGTCACTGGGTAACCAATACGGGGAAGGATGGTTCCTTGCCGGGGAGATGATTGAGCTTATAACACACAATACCCCCAATGTTGTATGTATACAGCCTTTTGCATGCCTCCCGAACCATGTTGTCGGAAAGGGTGTCATAAAGGCAATCAGAAAGGCATACCCGGAGAGCAACATCGTTGCTGTGGACTATGACCCGGGGGCAAGCGAAGTCAACCAGCTCAACAGAATCAAGCTGATGCTCAGCGAGGCGAAGAAGAACCTGGAAAGAACTCAGCAAAATGAGAAATAGTGTAATGTAGCCTGTATCCAGTCAGGAGCAGGCTCATAACAGAAAGAGGGCAAGATAAGGAAGAATTAGAGGAATAATGACAGGAAATACCTGTTTTCGGCCATTGTCATAAATCCTTACTTTATCTCAACCGTCCTTATTCCATAACTTCTGTAGAGCCTGTGGGAGATGGAGATGACGGTTCTTCCCTCGCTTGCCTTATCCAGTGCCTCAAGTACCATTTCCTCTGTTCCTGAGTCGAGGTTAGCCGTTATTTCATCAAGTAGCAGTATCTTCGGATCCGATACAACAGCTCTCGAAATTGATAAGAGTTCCCTCTCTCCCTCTGAAAAGAGACTCTCACTGTACTCTGTATAGAGACCGTCTTTGAAACTCCTGACTCTCTCCTCTAGTCCGGTAATGCGGAGAGCCTCTCTGGCCATCTTCTCTGTTATTCCCGGGTCACGGAGTGTAATCTGGTCAAGGACAGTTCCGGGTACTCCACGGAACTTCTGCTCGACACAGCTTATTGTCCTTCTTCTCTCTGAATCGGGAATCATGTAAGCGTCCCTTCCCATTACCGTCACCCTCCCGGAGAGCGGCTTATATAGTCCGAGTAGAAGCTTGAAGAGAGTACTCTTTCCCGCGCCTGTCCGTCCCGTGATGAGCACCTGTTCACCCTTCTTTACATCAAGGGAGAAGTTCTTGAGAACAGGACTCTCTCTGTAGGCGAATGTGACACTCTCAAGTGTGATTCCGCCGGTTGGGGTAGTGCCGTCGTCCCGGGGGATATTCCTTTCCTCAAGCGAGAGGAAAGAATCAATCCTCCTGATTCCGGCAAGCGCAGACACAATCTGCTCTGCCTCCATCCCCAGGCTCGATATAGGGGTAAATATATTCGATATGCAGCTCATGACAGTCACGGAAGTTCCTACAGACATCCCGAAGAAAGTGAGGATTGAGGTGTTACCTGAAGAGGAGAGAAGCATGACAGCAGCCACAACCGCAGCCTGTAATAGTGACACGACTATGGGGTATCCCGCATCATAGAAGTTTGACCTTTCCATTGCCCTGTAGCTTCTCCTGACAGATTCTGTGTAGCGCTTCTCCATATAGTCCTCAAGTGAGAGATTATGTATCGTCCTTATATTTTTCACTGTCTCTGGAACTTCCCCCGACACCTTGGCAACGGCCCTGCGGTTATCGAGTTCGGCAGAGAGTCTTCTCTTCTGTGTAAGCCGCGTGAAGACGGCAAAGACCGGGAGAATGACAAGAAGGATGAGAAAGAGCCCTGTATTCTTAACGGCTATGACGGACAATATTGAAATAATACGGCATACATCGGAGAGCATGGAGAGAACTCCCGAGGAGAAGAGTTTCTCCAGAGTGTCCACATCTGAGGAGAAGAGGGCTGCAGTCTCACCGGGGTTACTTCCAAGGAGTGTGTCAGCCTCAAGACGTGAGAGCTTCTCTGCCATCATGCTTCTGAGGGAATGTGTCATCTTCTCCCCCAGGATTACAAGGAGTGATTCCTTTCCCGAAGAAAGCAGTGCATCAACTAAAATGAGGATGAAGTAAAGAATCACAAGTTCTCTTTTTGGAGATAATCCTTCCGAGAGACTGTCTATTATATTTCCCAGAACCAATGAAGGTACGACAGAGATCCCTGCTGAGACTGCAACGGAAATGAGTGTGAATGCAAAAAGGACAGAATGCACTCTGAGTGTTTTGATAATTGCCTTTCCGGCACCGTTTTTCTTACTCACTCTCTTTTCCTCCAGTCTGGCTCAGATAGAGATTCCTGTATTGGGGGAGAGTCGATACCAAAGTCTCATGAGGGCCTGTAAAACTTCCTTCTCTATCAATAAAGAGAATGTTGTCGAGATGGGGAAAGTTATAGAGACGGTGGGAGATAAGGAAGATAATCCTGTCTTTGCCGTAAGTTTTGAGAAAGGAGAATATTTCATCCTCGGTAGATCTGTCGAGTGCAGAGAACGGGTCATCCAGGATGAGGACGGGATGGGGATGAGCGATAGTGCGGGCAAGAGCAATTCTTTCCTGTTGTCCTCCGGAGAGCCTCACACCGGCATTCCCGATCGGGGTATCGGGACCGTCCTCCATCGCCATGACTTCATCATAGATTGAGACATTCTTGAGGTACCTGGTGATATCATCAACCTTGCCGCAAAGCACATTATTATGAATTGTGTCTGAGAAAAGCTCACTCTCGTGTCCGAGGTATCCGAAAACGGACGCTATTTCTTTTTCACTCATTGTTGATATTTCCCTCTCTCCGTATTTTACACTCCCGGAGTATGGGAACTCGTTGAGAAATACCTTTCCGAAGGTCGATTTCCCTCCTGCAACCGGACCCGTCACCCCGATAATCTCTCCCGGCTTTGCCTTAATGTTGATATTTCTTAGGATTTCTTTATTCCCAAATGAGACTGAAAGATTTGTAATAGTTATCTCTTCTACAGGCTTAGCTTCTACCTCTTCAAGTTCTACTGGATTCTTCAGCATAGGCTTTATCCTCTTCCAGGAAACGGATGCCTTTTCAATTGAATTGAAGAGTTTTGCAGCGTCCCTGCACTTTACGCTGAGTTTCAGGAATGCAGAGACAAATGTCGTAAATGCCGCTATGTCCCAGATCTTCCAACCTTCACCCAGCACATTCCTCCCGCCAAGAAAGAGGATGAAGATTATCCCTAAAGACGAGAGTGCACTGTAGAGGGAAGGAAGGGAGGAAAGAAGAATATTTGATTGTGTCGCAGTCTTCTCGTAGTCATCCAATACCTTTTCATAGTGCTCCCTGTTAGTCTTCTCAACTCCGTAGATACGGTATGTGACGGCATTTCCCGAGATATCGAGGGTAGCGTTTCTGAGCATTGACGCTGCCTTCTTGTATTTTCCTAGAGCTTTCTGCACAGGTTTCTTCATGAGTGCTGCAATTAGATATGATAGCGGAGAGAAAATTAGGCTCAATGCCGCTATCCTCCAGTCATACCAGAAGAGGAGGGCAGCGTAGGATGCCATTAAGAGTCCCGTGTCGAATATTTCGCCTGTGAACTTCCTCATCCCTTCTGCAGTATCATCCGTATCAGATATCGCCTTTGTTAGGAGATTTCCTTCCCCTTCATTCTGCACTTTCTCCCGGCTTTCCCTGAGGAGATTGGAGTAAAGCACACTCTTCATCCTTGTGCTGACAGAGTTAGCAAAGTGCCTGGAGTAGAACCGTTTCATAAACCTTGTTACCTGGACTATGAGAGTGAGTGCCAGATAGAGGAGTACAAAGAATAGCATGTCGCGGTATGTCTTCTTACCACCGAGGACATCAGAGAGACGTCCCACAAGCTGGCCCTCAAACCATACAGCAACCATACTCCCTATATTATATACAGTCCCCGATAATGCTATGAGTAAGAGACTCTTCCATTCCAGTCTGAAGTAGGTTGAAAGCCTGTCTGAATTCTTTCTCATAATGAAAAATGAGGAAAGCCGTTTCTGCTTTCTGTCTTTGAGGCAATATAGAGCCGTTCGAGAAGATGGGCGAATGTTTTCTTCTCGTTATCATCAAGAAAGGAAAGAAGATATACATAAAATGATGATTCTATTTCTTCCTTTGATGATTTGAGCTTTTCTGCTTTTTCTGTAGGATATAATAGTTGGCTTCGTCTGTCGCCGGGGGATGGCTTTCTTATAAGATAACCTTTCTCTTCAAGGTTTTTTGTCCTTCTTGCTATGGCTGCCTTGTCTGCACCGAGAAGCTCAGTAAGACGGGATTGTGTTGAGCCGGGATTATGTCTCAGGGCATGGATGAGATCTATCTCCGCTGTCCCGACTCCCTCTGCCTTAATGGACTTCACGACAAGCTTCTCAGCCTCCCTGGCAATCTTTGTTATTCTTCTCTCTGTTACGTCTGTCAAAAGAAACTCCTGAAAAAGTTGTACATACAACGTTGTATATGCAACCATAATACTCAGTAAGAGCTTTTTGTCAAACATTGAAAAGGACAGGCTTCTTTCCGGGCTTAGGGAGCCATGAAGAGGTCTTCCAGGGTGATTGTATTAGTGAAGACTGAACTGTAATTATTGTACTTAAGGCCGAAGGTGGTTATCAGGGTGGTGTGGATGGCCATTCTTTTGGGGATAAAACCCGAAAGTATTACTTCTCTCTCCTTCAATTTTGAGTAGTAGCTTTTGTCTACTGTGAATTCTGAATTATAAAACTTGAGTTCGCACATGTTTACAGTATTGTCTTTTCTCATCATAAGAAGGTCAATTTGAGTGTCACTATCTGCCCATGCAGAACATGTTGTCGTAACGCCGGTAATTCCCAGTGCCCGCTTTATCTGGGGAATATGGTTGAAACATACATTTTCAAATGCAAATCCCCTCCATGTGATAATCGGGTGTGAAGCGACATTCTCCTTCCAGAACTCCTCATTAAGGATTTCCCTGTTCTCAACAAAATTCAGGTAGAATATGCAGAAGGGATCAATAAGTTTGTAGTATCTTTCGTTTTTCTTCTTTCCGAAGGGAACGTACTTGAGGATAAATGAACTTGCCTCAAGTGTCATGAGATCCTTTGAAAGCTGTTCATTGTCTTTCCTCTTGAGTTCTTTTGTAATTTCTGCTCTTGAAAAGCCTAAGGCCCTTTTGTTGAGCATTTTTACTATAGCCATAAGTGGCGATGGGTTATTGAATGTTGAGGCAAAGAGACGTTCCAACTCAAACTTCAACGGGGCCGTCTTAGTGAAAAAAAGACTGTCAATGTTCTGGGCAAGGCTCATTTGCTTTGAGAAATATTCCAGGTAGTATGGAATACCTCCGAGAATCATATAAGCCTGGACAATGTCATAATCCGAGAGCCTGATATTCTTGTATTCCAGGAATTCCCGGCATTCCTTCAGTGTGAAAGGTTCCAGTTTTATCTCATGAGTTACGCGATTATATAATCCGCCATGGTTGTTTATAAGACTGTTGAGAATCCAGGATGTGGCGCTTCCGCTGACAATCAATAAAAGATTATTCTTTTTACATCCCCAATTATTCCAGAAGCCTTCAAGGGCCGTGAGGAAACCTGACCGGGGAGTGTCCATCCAGGGGAGTTCATCAAGAAAAACGACAATTTTATCATCTGGCTTTTTCTCTTCAAGAAACATTTCGAGCATAAAGAATGCCTCGAGCCAGTCATGGGGAATATGACGCTCCTTCATTCCCTGCCTCAGAAGCGAGAAATAGAACTGCTTTAACTGGTCACTTGTGCCACCTGCTGGATCAGAGAGACCTGTATGCTCGAATGTAATACGGCCGGCAAATGTCTGGCTTATGAGGTAAGTCTTGCCGACCCTTCTTCTTCCATAAAGGGCTACAAATTCAGCTTTAGTGCTGGAATATAAATCTTCCAACTCCTGTCTTTCTTTTTCTCGTCCTGTCATAGGTGTATCCTATTAGTAGAAAAAGTGCCAGTCAAGCTAAAATTGTGACTTTTCGCTGATTTGAACGGGTATTTGTGGCTATAAACAGCGAAAAGTCGGGTTTTTATTAAGTTTTCGCTGTTTTGATGAATGGAACCGGGCAAAGAAGAACGGGGTCTCTGAGGCCCCGTTGAAACTAAATGGAAGAAGCGAAGAGGACATTCTCAAAGAAGTATTTCGTCTTCTCTTTTCCGAATTTCTTCACAAAGACATCTGTGGACGGTCCTCCGTTGGAGATGAGACCCGAGACATATTGCTCTGTCTTTTCCTTTTTCCTTTCCCTGTCCTCTGTTGTGTTCGCTTTACCTGAGAGATACGCTCTTATGTACTCTATAGTAAGAGCGTCCATTCTCTCCTCATCTTTCCCCTTTCCCTTCTTCGATATGCTCTCGCTGAGTCTTATCTTATCGTACCAGTGTTTTCCGGGATCGCGCTCTGGGATATCAGGAAAGGAGTCTTTGATTCTCCCGAGAGGGGAGGAATCCCATGGGGAAACTAAAGTGTCATAGAGCTCTATCATGAGGGTGTCATTCCCTGCGGCCTTTATGCGGTCGTAGGAGAGAAGGGGGAGGTCAGTCTCGATAGGGACGATGACGATGGTATCCATCTTCATAAGGCCGAAGAAACCCTTGGCGCACATTAGGGAGACGTGTCCCAGTCCCTCTGCATTCCATGCCGAGACGCTGAACTTCATTCCGCTTACCTTCATTGAAGAGTATTCTTCACTTACGGGGAGTGGAACCATGTGGTATTTCTCCCCAATCAGGCTGAGTATTCTGTTTTTCATGCTACCTCCTCATCCCTGAGTTTTAAGGATTCGAATCCGTTTCTATGCATTGAAAGGGACGCAAGGAGCAACGAAAGCTGCCCGATTATATTGACGCATTCTGCTGCCCAGTTCACCGCTGCAGAGTCAAAGTCACGTGACGAGAGATACCCCATGCATAATGATGATATGAACGAGACAACAAAAAGTGCAATGAGCCCCGGCTTTTTCAGCTTCAGAGACATTATAGAGAGTCCCGTGTCCATGAACGCAAGTCCAAGCACCATGAGGGTGACAAAGACGAAAGTTCCACTGAAATACTCTGGCGCCTCTGTCCTGTCATTTCCCTTCGATGCAATCAGGGAAAGAAGTACGACAAGGACGATGACTATTGCTCCGGGAAGGATGTATTTTGCTCCCGAGACTTCTTTTCTTGTCTCATCTGGTGTCTGCCTGTGAAGGAGGATGGCAAGAACTCCGACTCCGGAGAGCATGAATCCGAGCGACTGCATCGGGAAGAATACGTCACTCAAGCGTGTGAAGTCACATATCGAGAGTGCATAGAGAAGCTTATATGTGGCCTTGAGAAAACCTGCGGCTATGATATCTATTGTCCCTGCAGCAAAGAGGGCGAATGCCCCCTTGCTCATCTTGTTGTACATGTCCCTGATGAGGATTACGGTTGCAGAGAGAAAGAGAATCACCGGTACGTAATCAACAAGAGCCATGACAGGGGAGAATTCCTTCATCATTTTCCCCCCTGCTTTTTATTGAGGTGATAGACAGGAAGGAGCGGGATGATGATTGGAGTTCTGTCAGCATAGCTGTTGTACTCTTTGTCGTCGCCATAGCGCTTCATCTGTCTTCTTTCGAGTCTCTGTGCACCATTGAACATGATATAAACAATGGCAACCCAGGCCAGCACGGCTGTAATCCACTGTCCAATTGTCTTATACGTTGAGATACCGCCGACAAAGACTCCTGTCCAGAATGTGATCTCACCGAAGTAGTTCGGGCATCTCACCATCCTGTAGAGCCCTTTTGTTGCAACCATGTCCGGACGCTCTCTCTTCTGCTGGGACTTCTGTCTGTCAGCAATGCTTTCGAGTATCATGCCCAAAAGGGAAATTCCCATCCCGATAAGCGGCAGCTTTATATCTTCCGAGCCGTTGACAAACCTGAAGAGCATCGGACTCAGCTGTGCTGTATAGAGTGCGGAAACGAAGATCCAGATGGTGACAAGCACGAAGAAAGGCATCTTCTTCTCTTTGTTCTTTTTAAGTGTGTCCTTTGCAACATCAGTCTTTTTGAATGATGCGTTCCTCCTCTCCCTGTAGAGGAGAAAGCCTGAAAGGCGTGCTCCATACACTATGAAGAAAACGGCCTGGAGAACAACGATGTAGAACGGGGTTGCAGTCGGAGTCATAAGATACATGACAAGGATGGCAACAGCTCCTCCGAAGATGGCAAAGCCGTATCCTATGGAGAGGAAGTAGACGAACTTATAGAAACCGCATGCACACATCAGTGCAGTTATAATGTAAACAATTCCAAGTAGATTCCACGGCATATTATTTTTTCTCCTTTCCGAAATACTCTTTTATATATTTTTTGAAACTGTGCTCTCCTGTCTTGGTGTCTCCCACAAGGTCATGGCTGAGAGTCCACTTCGAGAAGAGGATTATATCGTGCTTACCGGCCTTTTTGATCTTCGGCAGGTTTGCAAGAATACCGAAGAGCCATATCGGGGCCCACTTGATCTTGAGGGGCTTTCCTGCTGCCTCAAAGCACATTGCGGCCATCTCCTCATACGAGTAAGTCTCCTTACCACCTACATTGTATGTGACATTCCTGTCGTTCATATGCTCAACGATAAATGCTGCAAAGTCCGGGCAGTCGACGACGTTGGCCCTGACAGAGCCGTATCCCTTCAGAAGCTGCATCTCTCCCTTGTCAACATAGGGCTTGAAGACCTTTGCTATATCGTAGAAGTAGCCTGTCGGACGGTAGATGACCCAGTCTGTCTTTCCCTTCTTCAATTCCTCTTCAACAAGGTATTTGGCGTGAAGCATCGGAACCTTCTCAGCTCCCTTCTCGTCACACGATATTACAGAGATGTAGTTGAACTTCTTCACCCCTGCCTTCACAGCCTCCCGGTAGAGGTTCATGTTCCCTGTGTAGTCGATATCATAGCTGGTGAATTTTGTTGACGCACCGGTCAGTCCCATGGTTGTGATTACCACATCAGCACCATCACAGAGTCCCTTGAGCGACTCAGGGTTGGTTGCATCAATGCTCCTGAAGCTGTATTTACCTTCCAGTCCCTCAATCTTCCTTTCCTTAAGGTCTGCCGCCACCACTTCGTGGCCGGAGGCACACAATACCTTCAAAATCTCTCCTCCGAGATTACCGAATGCTCCTGCAAGTACTACTTTCATATCTTTTTCTCCTTACTTTTTACTCTTTTCCTTACTTCTCTTGTCGTTGATTATCTTCATGTGCTCAGCAGTGATGAGTGTGACATTGTTCTCCTTAGCCCACTGCACACAACCCCTCAATACAACTGAGAGAAATACTCTCGGAACCCCGAGGATTGTCTCGAGTGCGTCATCCGTGAACTTGACAGTGTCATCTGCCCTGTCAGCAGCATACCTCACAGACTCCAGGGATGCCTTCCTGACCTGGAGCAGTTCCGCCCTCATGTGTCTCTTACGGTGGTACCAGAAGTTCTTGCTGTCCCTGTAGCCGTAGTCAACAGGGAGGGGAGGGAAGTCAGATGCCTTCACTCCGTTGATGATTGCATCGCTGTATCTCTTCTTCATGAGGATTTTGTCAACACGGAGAATGAAGTGTGCACCGAACTTGCTTGTAATGCCGTTGAAGTCATGGTAGGGGCCTTCATAACCGTTGGTCTCTCCGGCCTTATCTGATGAAGCTCCGTCAAGGTCCCTCATCCATGTACATTCGATTACCTCAATTGCGTCAGAGAGGACCATCGGTCTCTTCTCTCCCGTCTCCTCCTCCACAATGCCCTTCTCAAGGCGGAAGTTGCACTTCGGCATCTTGTCAGATGGCTTGTCTCCCGGCCAGGAGAGCTTTACAGCTTCCTTGAAGGAAGATGGTTTGTCATCGATGAACGAGATGGCGCACTTGCCGTTCCTGAGGATGTTCTGTGCTGTGTTGGATGAGTTGCGGCAGCATAGGAGCATTGCGTAGTAATCCTTTCCAGCAACATAGTACGGCTGGACAAGGGAGTAGGGCCCGAGTGTTGTGGAGCCGTCCTCACACATTGTGCTGATAACCACTGTAGGCATCGGAAAGAAGAGCGATGTCTGGTAGAAGTTATCAACAATACGAAGATTTTCAAAACTGCTCATATATATTCTCCTAAATAAGTTTCCCGATAATGTTGTAGAGCTTTTCAAAAGGCACATCCGTCATAATCCACGAGAGAAGTGCCTCCGCTATGAAAGAAGAGAGGAACTGTGGATCCTCCGAACTGGTACATACAGGTAAGATGAGATTAGCAACTTCCCGTAACATGATGCTGTGGCGCTCTGAGAAGACAAGAGAGTATTTTCTTTCAGCCTCCGGATCTGAGAAGATGCACTCATGCTCCTTTATGAAGAGTGAGAGCATACCGTAGACATCCTCAACTCTCTCCCTCTTTCCCTCATGAGGGGAGGAGAGGAACCTTTCCTTAGCCCTGGCCCAGTCTTCAGCAATGACAGAGGCGACAAGCATGTCCTTGGACGGAAAGTAGTTGTAGACAGTCCCGACTCCAAGATTGCACCGGGAGGCCACAGACCTCACAGTCGTCTTAGCATAGCCGTATTCTTCCAGCTCCCGTCTCACTTCCTCCAGAAGCTGCTCTCTTATTCCCTCAATGATCTTGGGCATCCATGTCTCTCCTGCTCTTTATGAACATGTTCATATTAACTGTTCTTTCTGTCAATATTC
>CAVIAZ010000023.1:0-19612 GCA_963640795.1 bacterium
ACCTCATAATCAGGCAATCCTCCAAAGACTCCACTCACATACATCTTTTCAATATTCTGTGCTGCTCGCGGTTGCTCTGTTGAAAATCTCTTTACAGCACTGCCTTCAGCCTCTTCAAACTCAACTGCATACTCCTGATCGGGACGAAGGATGGAATTGCTGAGGAGATTAGTCGAGTGAGAGACAAAGAGCAATTGTGCATGTTTCGATTTTGCCATGAAATATCTTACCAGCAAATTCTCAAGTTCATTATGAAAACCGCTGGAGAACTCATCAATCAAGAGCATACCATCATTATCTATGACACTCAAAAATGCTGGAAGCAACCTCAAAAGATTCTGGTTTCCGAGAGATTCTTCTGCAAAGGGAACTGGAACATTGATACCTTTACGTTTGAAGAAAATACCCTTCTCCTCTTCCTCTCCCCCGACAACCATTCTCACCGCGCCACCCTGACTCACATGGCTATATTCGATATTCTGGGCGAAGTTATATTCATCAAAGAATCTGTTGATTAAGTCTGTGCCGTTCTTTTCAAGGTAACGCTGAGCAGAGACATCTGCATTTCCATATGAAATTATTGTCTTCTCAAACATGTTGATATAAACAGACTTTTTCAGGTATTCCATCCAGGCTCCCAGGACAGGATGAGAGGCAAACTTGGTATTAAAGTAGAGAGTCCTCAGAAAGAGGGTGTCACGGCTGACATCACTTTCGTCATAATTTACGCCACAGCTTTCAGCTATATAAGATTTAGCAGAAAGCCCCAGCCTTTCCATCATTAAAGAACCATCTGTATAGAGTCTCTCTGAAATTATATTCTTACGCACATCTACTTCAAAAGAATATGTAATCTCACTCTCGTTAATAAGGAACTCATATATAATGGAGTAACTTGATTTTTTTCCAAACATACAGAGGAAAATACTGCTGTTAAGACTTCTCTCGGAGAAGAGAAAATCAAGAAGCAGTTTTACAGCAAGAATAATTGTCGATTTTCCCGACGCATTGGCACCGACAAAAATGCATCCCTTCAGAACTCCATTATCTGCAACATTTCCAGGAAGGATTGTATAATTTGTTTTCATCAAATCCACCTTTGTCACATTACGGAAGGATTTGAAATTATCGAGTGTAATTCTTGTAAGCATGCCTTTCTCCTAATCTTGTATAATTGTATATCCTAAACAGAAAGAATGTAACTCTTTTTCGATTAATTATTCTAAGATAGTAATTTTTTTACGATATTAGGACAGTCTCTATGAAGTGAGACGGAAGTTAATCCCGATATCGGCACCAAAGGCAAATCTCGACATGTCCAACTTCAAAAAGCAATAGGTTGTTTCAATACGCGAGTAAGGAACTCCCTCCCAAGATTCAGGAGGGATATCCTATGCTTTTATTTCTCTTCTTTTTTGTTCTTTGGATAGAGGAATCTCTTGATCTTCTGTGTGGGAGTGCGTTCAAAGTCTTCCTCCTGGAGTTCTGTTGTCTCTATCTTTGAATTGGCAGAGAGCTGGTCATTGGCATTCTTTCTGAGTTTCTGAAGGTATGAAAGAGCATACTTCCTGCACTCATCTGCACTCATCTTCAATTTGTCCATCATGGCTTCCAGATCCAGTTTGATTATTGCCATGAGTCCGCCCTCTCCCGGGACAATCAACGACTCCTGGACATACTCCATGTTATTCAGGATGCTCTCGATAGATTCGGGGTAGATGTTCTCGCCGTTGGCACCGAGAATCATTGTCTTCACCCTTCCCCTTATTGCAAGAAAGCCGTCGGAGGAGAGGCATCCAAGGTCTCCGGTTCTGAAGTAACCATCAGGTGTGAAGACTTCACTGTTGAGGTCATCTCTCTTGTAATATCCGACCATGACATTCGGACCTTTGACAGCTATCTCACCCACACCCTCTTCGTTCTTATCGAGAAGGATGACATCATCATGTTTCACGACCTTCCCTATATAGCCGAGCTTATGCTGCCGTTTCTTGGGGCCGGATGCTGCAATGAGTGGGCTTGTCTCCGTTAGCCCGTATCCCGGAGCATAAGGGAATCCTGCCCTGAAAAGGAATTCCTCGACTTCCCTGTCGAGGGGAGCTCCCCCTATACCGAAGAACTTCATCCTGCCACCAAGGGTTGCCTTCAGCTTGGAGCATATCGAATGATAGACGATCGAGCGTGTAATGGGATTCTTCATCAATCTCTTCACCTTCTCATCCGTCTTCAATACAGGAGCAACTGCGCTCCTGTATATTTTCTCAATAAGAAGAGGAACTGTCAGAATTATGTGAGGTCTTACACTCTTGAATGCACGCATCAATATTGTCGTTGCTGGTGGCTTACCGAGAAATACTATCTCGGCACCCCTCAAAAGACACAAAAGATGAGAAATACTGAATTCATATGCATGACTCATCGGGAGGATTGAGAGGACCTTGTCACCCCTGTTGATTTTAACATAAGTGTCTGTGCTCTCATCTGCACACACAAGAAGGTTCTTATGTGTCAGCATAACCCCCTTGCTTGCTCCGGTTGTCCCACTTGTGTAGATGATGGAGGCAAGGTCATCTTCAGAAGGAGAGGAAATCTTTATGAGATTGTGGTCAGGACTCTTTTCCTTTATCGATATCCCCGGAGATGAGGCAAAATCGAAGCCGGACGGGATTACCGGGACGAACGCCAAATCATCCATCCTTATGGTCAGCAAATCTTCCCTTCCTTCAATCTTCTTATAATGCTTTGTGTTGATGCATATCGCCTTTGCTTCGCTCTGAGTTAAGATCTCATCAACTTCCCTTGGAGAAAAATCGGGAAGAATCGGAACTGCAACACAGCCTACAATCACAGTTCCCAGGTACATAACCATCCAGTGCGGGCAGCTTTCACCCATGATTGCAACCCTGTCACCTCTCTTGATTCCGTTCTTCAAAAGGAAGGATGCAACGCATTCGCTGTACCATCTGAGGTGAGTGTAGCTTATACCCTTCTCCCTGTCCTCTCCATAGACTGAGTAAGCAATAAGATTGGGGGTACGTGAGCATATTGCGTCAAGAAAGGATGGAAAGGTGTATGAAGTAAGTGCCTTCATCCTCAGGCCGTCACTGCGTCTGATTCTCCTGCACTCTTTATATGTTATCTTTTTCTCTTTTGTCTTTTTAGCCATATTGGAACCTTATATGAAAACGGGAAAGAGAGGCCATAGCAAAATTTCCTCATTTTTCTTTCTTAGAAAGAATAACTAGAAAAGGGAAGGATAGTGAAAATAATATACCTATCCTATCAAAGAGGATAGTTAAAGCATTCATCTCTTTCTCTGTCCAGAAGTTATTTACACAGAATAATTTTGCCACAGCTCTCTCTTAATCTATATATCATCAATCGTATTCTGACAAATTTTAAGATAGTGTAAAGATAAAAACAAGTCTTTTCTGACATTTTTCAGCGCTTTGTAAGATAAATCTTCAATACCCACTCAGGTTTTCAGGATAAAAAACGACCAAAGTAGCAACTGCTGCTACCCTGGCCGTACATAAGGAATGGGGACCATCTGCATGATCCCCGGAGGAAACCTCTTTACTACTTTATCGTGAAGGATACAGGAACAGACCATACATTACCCTGGCTGTCCGTAGCATTGAGGGTGGTGGTTACACTCTCTCCGCTGTTCCCTTTAAGGACAATGATGAAACTTGCACTTCCTGTGTTCCCGCTCTTGAGAGTGCGGTAACTCTGGTTCTTTGTCAGCACAGTTATATTGTCATTGCTCTCCAGAGTAAGGGTAAGGCCGTTTATGGGGGTGTTACCGCCAACTGTGAATGTTGTGTTGTAGGTTACCTGGGTATTAGCAGGAACGGTGTTATCGGAATAGTATTTTACGCTACCTTCGTTCAGGTTCACACTCTTCCAGTAGGCTTTATAGCTCTTGCTCTCTCCCTCTTCCACGCTAACCGTGTCACCTTCGACTTCCTTTCCTGTCTGAGTGTCGAACCAGCCGACAAAGACAAAGGAAGAATCAGGAGCAGAAGGAACGACGACGTCTGCGCTGCCCTCTTCTGTCATATAGCTGTAGCCGGTGACATCATCCGAGAAGGAAATACCGGTTGTCAGGATACCGTAGAGAGTGGTATCGACATAGGGCATGCTGATCTCCTCACCGGGAGCATAGAGAACTTCATCCTCTGTTATTCCCCATCCCTTGATGATTGAGGAATAGAATGATGTGTCCGTCGGGAGTGTAACAGTCTCCCCCGGTTCTTTCACAATCGTCTTTGTGTATGTCCTCGTCATACCTTTCGACTCATACTTGAGGGTAAGTGTCAATGACGGTGCATAATATGCAGAATTCTCGTAGAGGAATGAGGCAATCTCCTTCTTCTCGTCCTCATTTTCAGTATTGAGGATTCTCTCGGTGAGAGTCTCTGTAATCTCCTCTGTAACCACAGGGTATGCAAGTGATTTCCTGAGTTCAAGGAGTGTCAGATACTCGTCAACATTACGGCTTGAGTAAGCCTCCTCAAGCTTATTGTCAATCTTGGTCTTCTGACTCTCGTATTGGGTCTTTGCCTTCTCAAAGGAAGACTCGATCTCCTCAATTGAGAGAGAGGAGAAATCCAGGGATGAAAAATCAACACTGCTCTCCGATGCCCCGCTTGCAAAGAGGGACAGAGACAGCAACGATACAACAGTTATTACAAAAATCTTCTTGAATGTGTTCATACTTTTACCTTCTTCAATAAAACAATATATACGGGTAAAAAAGAAATGGAAGTGGAGTCACACTTTCCCCATCATTCTCCACACGAGCAACAAAAAAGCTTATTTTGTCCTCCACAAACTTCAACACAAGCAGACAGAATTACATAAGTTCAGACAGCGAGGACTACCAAATATTAGTCTAATCACGATTTGACAAATCACGATTATACTTTTTTGTACCCTTGTATGCAGGGATGATATTGAAAGGGAGGGTTGAGCGCCCTCCCTGAAAAGAATCAGTACTTCTTTGCTGTTATATTCCCCGGTTTGTTCCTGTCATTCTTCTTGTTAAGACATCTGTATGCCCAATGGAAGTAATGGGAGCTCGAAACATACAGCCACTTGTTCTCAATCATGGCAACTCCGAGGTCCTCGATAGTGTACGGCCTGTAACCATGGGGATCCATATCACCAAAAATAGCATCTTGGTCCTCATTCACAAAGGCCCTGAGGAACTTTCTCGTATCCTTGTTTGCAACGTTGAGCTTCTTAAGGTACTCCTCAGCCTTATCGAACTGGCCCAGTCTGTAATAGAGAACAGAGAAAGGAAGAAGCATCTGTGTCTCCTCTGAATACTCATACTTCTTATGGAGCTCCAATGCCGCCTTCTCGTCACCTGTCAATGCATAAAGGTGCATCAAAGTATAACGTATACCGAGGTTATCATTTGTATTGAGGGCTATCATCTCATTACCCTCTTCAATTGCAAGTGATATCATCCCGCAATCGATGAGGGAATCCATATACGACTGTTTTACGCGCATGAATGGACGGGTCTCGTGTAAGCCCCAGAACTCTCCTCTGTAATGCTCAAAATATCTCTTCTCCTTCAAAGGCTCGGCAGCCTTATCCATAAGGGATGCAATGGCAACAAGCTTTTCCTCAGGCTCCTCACTCATCCTCACCTTAATCAGACCAAGCTTTGCATCAACACTATCCGGATCAAGGGAGAGAGCCTTGTTCAGGTACTCCACCCGCTTCTGGAGAGTCTCTGCCTCATCTGCCATATCAACATAGTCCTCTGCGGTTTTCTCCCTCGGTTTGCCACTTTTGATGGAGGCGTTGTATTCACTCAAGAACTGCTTTGCAAGGCGTTCATAATCCTCATCCGTCTTCAATTCACTCTTATGCTCTTCAAGATACTCGTTCAATTCCCGGAAAACTCTCTCTGTAGATATCATATAAGTCACTCCTGGGAAGATGCTATCACATGGAGAGATGTGGCAACAAGTGAAGAATATTGAATAGAGAATGAAAAGAAACTATCATCATACAAATGGACTGGGATAAGGATAAAAGAGGAAATATCTATGGCGTTCTTGCCATTGCTTATGCCCTCATTCAATATTTATGGGCTGTGATTGTCACAGTATATTTCAAACGCACGGGAATACTGGAATACGTAAGTTCCCCTGCCGGCTATCTCCCGCTTTTCTTCTCGAATTTTCTCCTTGCCCTCCCGATGGGATTCGTCTTCATAGGCTCAAAGCTCCGCTACAGGAGGAACTTCGGAGAGGAACTTGATTACGTAAAGACAGATAGGTATACCTTCACCCTGCTCCTGACCACGCTATACACCTTCATGCTCCCCCTCTCTGTTGTCATCCAGACACCCCATACAAGAGGAGCCTATGCATGGTTTTACTACCTGTTCTTCATTTCATTCTTTGAAGAATTCCTCTACAGGGGACTTATTCCGACATTCATGGAGCGCAGCAATTTCCCGAAGGCTCTGGTTTATACTGTGCCGGCCATACTCTTCGGGCTCTACCAAACAGCACTCCCCTTCGGCAGAAGCGGGGTGTCTATGGATGTATTTCTCAGCACACTTCCGAATATTATCATCTCAATTGCACTGCATTATCTTCTCTATGCCGCAAAAAGATGGTCGGGAGCCATGTGGCTACCAATCATCCTCCACGCAATAATCGAGGATGCCATCTACCTAATTTTCATTAAGTAACATTCTGTCGGTATTGAGAGAGTTCCCCGAAGCCTCACGGAACTTCTCCATAAGGTCATTCACGCTGAGACTATCCCTCTCGGGAGAGGTTGTGTCATATATGATTCTTCCCCTGTTCATCATTATGGTCCTGTTACCGTAGTCAAGAGCAGTCTGCATATTATGCGTAATCATGAGACAGGTAATCCTATTTCTCCTGATTATGTCATCCGTGATTTTCATAATCTTCTCTGCGCTCTGCGGATCAAGGGCTGCTGTGTGTTCATCCAAGAGAAGAATCGAAGGTGGATTTATGGTTCCCATCAGGAGAGTCAGAGCCTGGCGCTGCCCGCCGGAGAGAAGTCCCACAGGGCTGTCCATCCTGTCTTCAAGTCCCATACCCAGAAGGGACAATCGCTCTCTGAAATCTTCCCGCTCCCTACGTGTGATTCTTGAAAGCCATCCCCCCTTTCCTGATGACAGATAGAGGTTCTCCTCTATCGACATTCCCGGAGCTGTTCCCTTCATGGGATCTTGGAAGAGACGTCCGATCCTTTTACTCCTCTCATGTGACGGGAGGAAGGTAATATCTTCCCCGTCGAGGACAATTCTACCGCTGTCAGTCAGAAAAGATCCGCAAATAGCGTTGAAAAGCGTAGACTTTCCTGCGCCGTTTGCTCCGATTATGGAGATGAAATCACCATCCTCAACCTTCAGAGAAACATCATCAAGAGCCTTCTTTTCAAAGGCATTGCCTTTATTGAATGTCTTCGACACATGTTCAAGATTAAGCATTTCTTCCCTCCTTTCTGGCATCAATCACCCTTTTATACTCCGGATAACGTTTTTTGAAATATGGTCCCGATATCGCAAAGATGACAATAATTGAGGAAACAAGTTTGAGTGAATAAGCCGGAAGGTTGAAGCGGAGTGCCACCGTGTATACCAGACGGAAGATGATTGAGCCCAGAATCACTCCAACAGCCCTCTTGAGAATACTTCCCTTGCCCATAAATGTTCTTCCGATAAGAAGCGAAGCAAGTGCTATTGTAACCATTCCCGACCCGATATTCACATTCACACTCTTCTGGCTGAAAGCAAGGAGAGCTCCTGAGAGAGCTGTGAAAGATGATGAGATACAGAGCCCCACTATTGTTGTGAATGCCGGATTGATTGAGGAGGAAGAAACCATAAATGGATTGTCTCCCGTGGCCCTGATTGCAAGACCAAGTCTGGTTCTGAGGAAGAAGACAAGGAAAGCAGTGACAGCAGCAACAAATATAAGTGCCACCACTGTCTTATATACATTACCCCCTATCAGGTTTTTCGCTACAGTGAAGACTGTTTCAGCCTTGTTGAGGTTAAGGATACTCGATCCTCCCATTATGGCTATGTTGATTGAATAGAGGCCGGTATTCACGATGATTCCCGCAAGAAGGCTGTCTATTCCCATTTTAGTCTGCAGGAAAGCTGTGACAAAGCCGGAGAGGACACCGGAGAGCAATGCTGAGAGCAATGCCAGATAAGGGTGTCCGGAAAGAGCCACAACAGAGGCCACAACTGCGCCAAGCGTGAAGCAGCCGTCTGTCGAAAGATCACAAACATTAAGCATAGAATAGCTCAAAAACAGGGCCAATACTGTAAGAGAGTTTATCAGCCCAAGTTCAAGAGCAGTGGTGAACAGCTGTAAAATCTCCATCAGAAACTCTCTGCCGTGTCAATAAACTGGACTTTCGTGCAATAAGGTGAGAAAACAGAGACCAGCTTATCCTCCGTGTATCCGAGTGTGGTCATTACCTCTCTGTTCACGGTAGCTGTCCCGTTATCGAAGGTGAGCACCGGGATTTCTCCGGCCTTTTTACCGTCAAGGAGAATCTCTTCAACCAGACCTGCCGTCTCATATCCGAGTTCTATATAGTCCACTCCGTAGCCGAGAAATGCACCATTGAGGGCAAATGAATCTGCTCCTGCAAAATGAGGTATACCGGCTTTCATCAAAGATTCGTATATAGCAAGTTCAGCTGTCATCACAGTGTTGTCACTAGGCGTAAAGACAGCTTCAACTGAAGAGGACACAAGAGAAGAGCAAGCAAGAATCATCTCATCGACATTTGTTCCCGTCTTTTCGACAATCTCCACTCCCCTCTCTTTCAGGATTTCCCTTGCTTTTTTAAGTGCCGTGACAGATGAATCCTGCCCCGCATCATAGAGCAGACCGACCTTTTTGATTTCAGGGTTCAATGCGAATATGAGATTCATGACGGCATTTGTATCGAGATAGTCACTGCTTCCCGTTATATTCCCTCCGGGAAGGGAAAGCGAGTCGACAAGCCCTGCACCAACCGGGTCCGATACTGCAGCAAAGACAACAGGAATACCATTATCCTCTGTCTGGGCCTGCATGGCCATTGCAACGGGAGTCGCAACCCCTATCATCAAATCAACATCCTCAGCTATGAAGTTTGCGATAATCTGGCTCAGGACATTCATATCACCATTGGCATTGTCATAGAGGACCTCAATTGTAACACCACGGGCTACCTCTATATCATCAATGCCCCTCTGAATATTCTCACATATCTGGTTAAGGGATGCATCATCCACATAATTGCAGAGTCCCACCTTGAATGATGAGGGATCCTTCTCTTCTTTTGATCCAAGTGCAAATGCACAGACCATGCAGAATACAGCTATAAATAAAACCATTACTTTCCTTTTCATTTTTTTCTCCTGGATATTAGATTAATCTGAAATAAAACAAAAACTGGCGGCGACTAGCGCCAAAGAAAGAAGGCCTTATATAACATAGTTTTCTCCTCAGTCGATGCAATATTGTTACTGTTTAAAGTAACACTTGTCAATAGAAAATCTGCCTCTCTAATGAAGATTTCTTTCATCACTAAAACTAACTCGTTAGATTACAAAGAAATGATAGTGACATAAAACCTGTACAAACACAGCACCGATATATATGCTCCGCGCCTATTCATACAAGAAAAAACTCAAAATACCGAAATCTAATAAAAGTCACATCCTGTCATTTTCAAAACAACTTCAAGATATTATCTTATTCACTATGAAAAAGAAGACACTCCTCATAATTATTGTCATCCTGCTTGTCGCCGTATGTGGCTACCAGGCATATACATCACTCAGCACAACATCCGTCCCCTACACTGTCTTTGTGGAGGAAAGAGATAACGGCAATATAAGCGAAGCTACACTCAAGAGCGATAAGATTACATACAGAACAAAGGATACCGATACCCTCTACTCAACACCGAACCCGGCAACTCCAACACTCAAGGAGGAACTGCTTCTTGAGGGAATTACAGTAAAAGACGAGAGGGAGGATATGTTAGACAGCATCCTCAATACTCTGATAAACATCATATTCTTCGGCATGATTGTTTTCGCTCTCTATAAGCTTATTTCATATTCCACAAAGACATTCAGAATAGTGAAGCACACCGGCGTCACGTTTTGTGACATAGCCGGCATGTATGAAGAGAAGAATGAAATACTCTCCTCTGTCAATGCACTCAAAAACGGCAGTACTACAAGGCCGGTAAAAGGAATTATTCTTGAGGGCCCTCCGGGAAACGGAAAGACAATGTTTGCACGTGCCCTGGCCGAGGAGTGCAATGTAAAGTTCATTGCAACAAGGGGTGCAGACTTCCAGGGAGCAGTGATGGGATTGGGAGCCTTTAAAGTGAAGATGCTGTTCAATAAAGCGAAACGCAACAGACCATGCATTATCTTCATTGATGAGTTTGACTCAATCGGAGAGAAGCGTAACTATGCCGGAAGCGGGATAGACAAGGAGAACAACAGAATATTGACAACCCTCCTCAACGAGATGGACGGGTTCTCTCCCTCCTCAAGAATTCTTGTCATAGCTGCAACAAACTCCTTTGAATCCCTCGATCCGGCCCTGATCAGACCCGGGCGCTTTGACTTGAAGTTCAGCATACCGAACCCTGACGAGAAGACAAGAGCCGAACTTGTAAAGATTTATCTCAAGAATACTCCTCTTATGGATTCTCTGACGGAAGAGGTTCTTGTTCATCTTTTCAACGGCCTTAGCGCAGCAGCAATCGAGACAATTCTCAATGAGGCAAGAAGTCTTGCTGAAAGAAAGAGAACAGGAGGAATAACAAGGGAAATCCTTGCTGAGGCTGCAGGTAAGACAGCAATAAGACTGAACACAAAGAGATGATTATTTCATGAATTGAAGTAAAGGATGTAGTCTCTCCTTTGCTTCATTCTTACGCTTCTCAACTTTCTCTCTGTTTTTGCTGAAGAGATTATCGCCAAAGGTGTCTATCGATACGACAAGGGGGCCGAATTCCTTTACATCAAGCTTCCAGACCATCTCAGCCATACTCAATTCATCCCACCAATGGCCAGAGACTCTGACTATCTCCTCAGCTGCCATTACGGCACAGCCTGCCGGGAAGACGCAATGAACGGCACCGAACTCCTTACATGCTTTTTCGGTGTTCTCTCCCATGCCACCCTTACCGACTATTATTCTCACTCCCGTCTTTTCAATGAAGCTGTATTCGAGAGCCTCCATCCTCATGCTTGTTGTCGGGCCCGATGCCACCACACGGTATTCCTCACCTTCCTTTTTCACAATCGGCCCCGCATGGTAGAGAACCATACCCCTGAATGTACATGGAGGTTCAACATCCTCATTCACAATTCTCTGGTGAACACTGTCACGTCCTGTAAGAACAGTCCCGTCTACCCAGATGACATCACCCGTGCGGAGAGAACGGATATCTTCCTCCTCTACTGGTGTTATAATCACTTTTCTTCCGTCTCTTATCTCTGTCATTGCTGTCCTCCGAAACCGTGATGGGTCTTTGAGAAGAAGGAGAGATCTTTTCTAAGCGTTATGCACCCCCGCCTGAAACTCCAGCATCCATAACTGACGGCCACTGCCAATGTTGCGGGGTGTCTCACTGTGTTCTCAATATTGACTCCCAGAACACTCTCCTTCCCTCCAAGTCCCTGAACTCCTATTCCAAGAGAATTGAGCTCCACAAAGAGGTCATCCTCCATTTTTCTCACCATTTCATTTGGGTTATGGCTATTTACAGGTCTCATAAGCGCTTTCTTGGCATTAAGGGCCGCTATCTCGCTTGTAGCCCCTATGCCGACTCCGACAATAAGGGGCGGGCATGCGTTGAGGCCATAGAGTGCAGTCCGGTCAAGAACAAAGTCAGCAATACCGGAATATCCCATTGAGGGCATCAATACTGCAGAAGATCCAGGAAGCGAACATCCTCCCCCTGCAAGGTAGACATAAATCTCACACATGTCGCTCTCCGGGACGATATCCCAAAAGAAGAACGGGGCACCCGGGCCGGTGTTCGTTCCCGTGTTGTGTTCACTGAATGTCTCTACGGCATTGGGGCGCAGAGGTGTATTCACTGTTGCATCCCTGACAGCAGAGGTAAGTGCTTCCTCAAGTTCATTTATAAACGGGAAGCAGGCTCCAAGGCGTATCCAATATTGGACGATTCCCGTATCCTGGCAGCACGGACGGCCAAGGGAAAGTGCCATTTCCTGGTTCTTCCTCATCGCCTCATAAAGAGACAGGGAGAGCGGATTATCCTCATTTCTCTCCATCTCTTCTAATCTCAATCTCACATCATCGGGAAGCACAACCGCCAGGTGTGATATGTAGTCTGCTGCTATCTTTCTTATTCTTTCCTTTCCGTCCATTTCTTTGTCCTCCGCCATTATAGCATAAAGGGTGGATTACAAAAAAGTTCGACCTGTGCTGAATGAGAACAGCCTTGACTTGTGATTTTATCTGTCACTTTTTCTACAGCAAAGGACAGCCCCGAAACGAGACTGCCCTTACCTGTTAACAAAGGAGATCTATTTGATGAACTTAACATTTGGATAGATTTTCTCTTTAGCTTTCTCCTTTCTCTCATTGAAGAGCACCTTGTTTTCTTCAAAAAGGTTTCTGCCACAGGAATCTATTGAAACGATAAGCGGACCAAATTCCTTCACATCGCAGCACCACAGAGTCTCCGGCATACCCAGTTCATCCCAATGATGCTCCTTTATTTTCAAAACCTCTGTTGCCGCGACAACTGCACAGCCTGCCGGGAAAACACAATGGATGGCACCGAATTCCTTACATGCTCTCTCTGTGTTTTCTTTCATTCCCCCCTTTCCAACTATGACTCTGACACCAGTTTCTTTCACAAAGTCATACTCGAACTTCTCCATTCTCATGCTTGTTGTCGGGCCTATCGATACCATTTCCCAGTCATCATCAGTTCCCTCTTTCTTCCTGACAATCGGACCGGCATGGAAGATAGCCTTATCTTTTATATCATATGGGAGTGCTCTTCCATACTCGATAAGACGGCGATGAGCAACGTCTCTGCATGTCATTAGATCACCGTCCAGGTATATGATATCACCAATGCGGATACTCTCGAGGTCCTCTCTCTTCACGGGTGTAACGAGAACTTTTTTTCCATCTCTAATTTCAATCATATTCTCCTCCTTATGCCTTGAAGCCGGAATGTGTGTCACACACCACATTCAGATCACTGTCAACAATGAGATGACCGCGCCTGTGACTCCAGCACCCGACATTGACAGCCACGCCGATGGTAGACGGATGGCGTGCACTGTTTTCGATGTTCACTCCGAGAACAGAGAAGTTTCCACCCATGCCCTGAGGCCCGAGTCCGATTTCGTTGATACCGTCTTCAAGAAGTTTCTCCATTTTTGCCGCATTGGCATTCTCATTATGAGACCCGATAGGTCTCATGAGAGCTTTCTTGGAAAGAAGTGCAGCAGTCTCTACGCTTGTTGCAACGCCGACCCCAACAAGCAGAGGTGGACAGGCATTCAGACCATAGCTTGTCATCTGATCAAGAACGAAGTCGGTAATTCCTTCGTACCCGGCGCCCGGCATCAAGACCATTGCCTTACCCGGAAGTGTGCATCCGCCACCGGCCATGTATGAGTAAATCTCACATTTGTCACTATTCGGAATAATATCCCAGAAGACGGTGGGAGTACCCTTACCTACATTTTTCTTCGTGTTGTACTCATCAAACGTCTCCACACTGTTATGTCTGAGAGGTGCCGAGAAAGTCGATTGGACTACTGCTTCCTTCAGAAGCACCTCCAGTTCGTCAATTAGCGGAAATCTGGTTCCACACTTCAGCCAGAACTGGATGACACCTGTATCCTGGCAGCTGGGTCTGTCAAGTTTCTCAGCAAGGCTCTGGTTCCTTTCCATTGTTTCATAGATAACACGGGCCAGGTCTCCATTTTCTTTTCCACCCAACTCTTTCAGTTTGGCTTTGACGTCATCAGGAAGAATCTTTCCTGTATAGGTGACAAAAGAGGCGACAATGTCTCTCAGTCTCTCAATCTGTTCTTTTTTATTCATTTTTTTCTCCTTACTTTATGCCGGATAGAACGGGAAGAATATCGGGCAGAGTATCAGGACTATGGCAAATGAGACAAAGATCAACGGAAGCCCGCCTTTGACATAATCCTTGAATTTATATCCACCAAGACCTACAACCATTGTATTTGCAGGCATTCCGATAGGGGTTGCATACGCACATGAACATGCAATCACTGTGCATATAACTACACTTCTCGGGTCTGCACCTAATGCCTTAGCCAGGGAGGTTGCGATAGGAAGCATAAGGGCTGTGGTTGCAGTGTTGCTCATGAAGTTGGTTATTGTTGCGCCGACAACAAAGATGGCAATCAGGATGACAATCGGACTCGGGTGTTCGCCGAGAATCTTTACAATTGCATTTGCAATTACATCTCCCGCACCTGTCTTCTCAAGAGCCTTGCTGAGTGCAAGGGATCCTCCAAAGAGGAACACGACTTTGAGGTCAATACTCTTCAGTGCGGCTTTTTCGCTTATTACACCTGTAAGGACCAAAAAACACGCCGCGACGCAGGCTGTTACCTGTAGTTTTATCCCTATTTGCTCTTCAAAGATCATCGCAAATATACAGACAATCAGGACGACGAGCGAGGTAATCTGCTTCCATTTCGGAGCAACTATCTTCTCATCCTTATCCTCTGCAATTTCATCGGAAGTTGTGTTCGGAAGAAGCTTGTACCCGAAAACTCCATAAAAGACGATTCCCGCAATTATCATAGGCAGGGCCACAGGAGCATACATGAAGAAGGATGTCTCAGCACCCATCTCCTGGAGTGCGTTCACGCCCATGAGATTCCCCGGTGCCCCTATAATTGACAGGTTTCCGCCGAGTGCTGCTGCAAATACCAGTGGCATAAGGAATTTCCCCCTTGGGTATCCTGACTCGTCAGCAATTGCACAGACAACAGGAATCAGAACAGCGGCAGTTCCCGTATTCGACAGGAATCCGCTCATCAGACATACAATACTCATGATTGCTACTATGAGTTTTCTCTCTGATGTGGCAAAGCGTGTTACGAGCTTTCCTATCTTGTGGGCCATTCCCGTTTCAAACAGTGCCTGACCTACGACAAACATTCCGACACAGAGAATGACATTGGAATTGACAAAGCCCGCAAAAGCCTCGCTGACTGTCAATACTCCGGTAAGATTGAGAGCCAGACATACGATACATGATGTAAGCCCCAGTGGTATCTTCTCGAGGATGAACATCACTATGGCAAACAGCAGCAGAATAAGAGTGATTGTTACTTGACTCATAATTCTCTCCTTTTTTCCTCTTGATTTGCCTCATTTTAAGGATAGCTTTTCAAATAAGTAAATTTTATAATTTTAATAGAGCTATAAGATTTTCTTATATTATTGCACATAAAAGAAGGCGTATGTAAAAATGGAAACAAAGAGTACCAGACGAAGAGGAAACGGCACAATGACAGCAACCCAGCTCAAGTATTTTGTCTCAGTATGCAGGACCAAAAGCATCAGCAAGGCGAGCGAAGAATGCTGTGTCACCCAGCCTGCCATATCACTATCAATAAGGGAGCTTGAAAAGGAATTCGGGGTCATTCTCTTCTATAGGAGGGGAAACAGGCTGATTCTTACCCAGGAAGGGGAGAAATTATACGAAAAGGCAACAAAGGTTCTCGACATCTACGACGAACTCGAGAGCGAGATGAGTGAATACAAGAGCCATCAGATTCCCCTCCGCATCGGGATAGCCCCGCTATTAAGCATCATCTACTTCCCGATGTTGATTAATGAGGTAAGAAAGATATACCCCGAGATTTCAATTAAGCTCTTTGAGTACGGATCAGACAGAGCACACTCCCTCATCTATAATGATGAACTAGACTTTGCCCTGGTCAATATGGAATTTTATGATATCGACAGGTTCAACTCCACAATCCTCACAGAAGATAGGCTGCTTCTGTATGTATCAAAGAATCATCCGCTTGCGGAAAAGAAAAGAATAACAATCGCGGAGATAAATGACACGCCTCTCGCACTCTTCAATGTGGACAGCGTGCAGAATAAGCTTGTAAAGAGCCGGTTCGATGCCCTCGGTCTCAAGCCGAACATTGTCATGCACGTCTCCCAACTCCAGACGATCAAGAAATTCCTTGACCAGAACAGCGTCGGAGCATTTCTCTTCGACAGTCTGAGGCATGAGATGAAGGACTACGTAGCAATAGAGTTGGATCCTCCCATTCCCGTCAAGGTCGGCTTCATCTGGAAGAAAGGGAAATACATCACATCTGACATGAAGAAATTCCTCACATTCATCGACAGGTTCACATCAAAAGAATAACGGCCTCCCTAAGGAGACCGTGTGATTATTTGGAAAGGAGCATTTGATCGTTTGCTTCAGTCGAGCCACTTGCCTCGCTGAACATTGCCATAAGGTCAGGGACGGTTAGCTTTTTCTTCTCCTCCCCGCTTATATCTACAACAACATGGCCACGGTCCATCATGATAAGCCTGTTTCCATGGCTGATAGCATCCCTCATGTTGTGAGTGACCATCATTGTTGTGAGGTTGTTCTCTGCAACAATCTTATCAGAGAGATTCAAAACCTTCTCTGCAGTCTTCGGGTCAAGTGCAGCGGTATGCTCGTCAAGGAGTAGAACCTCAGGTTTCCTGAGCGTTGCCATAAGAAGAGTCAGAGCCTGCCTCTGTCCGCCGGAGAGAAGACCGACCTTACTTGTCATCCTGTCCTCCAGGCCCAAATCAAGGCTCTTCAATGCTTCGTAGTAGAGTTCCCTCTCCTCCTTGCTTATACCCCACTTGAGCCCTCTTCTCTGTCCTCTGCGGTAAGCCAGTGCCATATTCTCCTCAATGAGCATATTCGGAGTGGTTCCCATCATAGGATCCTGGAAGACACGGCCGAGCATGCTTGCCCTCTTATAGTCCGGAAGATATGTAATATCCTTACCGTTCGAAACTATTGAGCCCGTATCGACAACAAAGACTCCTGCAATGGCATTCAGAAGTGTTGATTTACCGGCACCGTTACCACCTATCACTGTAACGAAGTCTCCGTCATTCAGGGTAAGGGAAAGGTTGTCGAGTGCAAGCTTTGCGTTGATTGTACCCTTATTGAAAGTCTTGGATATGTTCTTTATTTCAAGCATTCACAGCCCCCTTATGACTAGATTTCTCCTTCAATGCCTTTTTCCAGTAAGGAATAGCCAGGAAGAGTCCGACTATCACAGCAGTGATGAGCTTGAGGTCGTTGGTGTTAAGGCCGAGAAGAAGAGTCAGCTGTATGACAATGTAATAGACAACGGCACCCAGTACAACAAAGGAAAGTGTTCCGGCAAAGTTATGTTTGATCTTTCCGAAGACACCTTCTCCTATGACTATTGCCGCAAGCCCAATTACGATGGCACCACGTCCCATGTTCACATCGCTCGATCCCTGATACTGTGCAACAAGTGCTCCTGAAAGTGCTACAAGTGCGTTCGAAAGCATCAGGCCAAGGATTATGTCATTGTCCGGGTTGATTCCCTGTGCACGGGCCATGTTCTTGTTGGCCCCGGTAGCTCTTATTGAGCACCCCTTCTCCGTTCCGAAGAACCAATACATGAAAAAAATCAGAAGAGCAAGGAGAATGACGATGAAAATTATCGGGTTATCCAGCGAGAGTGTTCTCACATAACGCTGGGAAACAAGCAGATTATACTTGTCAACAGAGACAGGCTGGTTCGATTTTCCACCCATGACTCTCAGGTTAACAGAATAGAGCGCAAGCTGGGTAAGTATTCCGCTGAGAATTGCAGGAATCCCGCACTTTGTGTGAAGAAGAGCAGTCACAAGGCCTGCCACTCCTCCTACAAGGAAAGCAACAAGAATCGCCAGCCACGCATTGACTCCACTTCTTATCAGCATGACACAGACGGCTCCGCCCAAAGCGAGAGAGCCGTCGACTGTCATATCGGCCGTATCGAGAATACGGAAGGTAATATATACTCCCAGGGCCATAATACCCCAGATAAGTCCCTGTGCAATTGCACCGGGAAGTGCATTTATCAGACTAAGCATACTCAGATAGCCTCGTAGCCTGCAGGAGGAGTAATACCGAGTTGTGCACAGATTGAAGCATTATATTTCTTTGTCACCTGTGGAGCATACTGCACAGGCATCTTTGTTATATCAGCTTCGCCTTTGAGAATCTTTACAGCCATCTCTCCTGTAGCGTATCCGATGTCATAGTAGGAAATTGACAGTGTAGCAACACCGCAACCTGAACAGATTCCTTCTTCTCCTGCAACAACAGGAGTCTTAGCAGGAATCACGACATTTGCGATAGCTTCTGTATTTGAAGCGGCAGTGTTATCTGTCGGGATATAGATTACATCACACTCTGTTGCTTTCTCAGCAACTGATGCAACATCATTTGTATCTGTAAATGAATACTTCTTTGTTGAGAAACCGAGGTTCTTCAGATAACCATCGATAGTCTCAATCTGATAGACAGAATTTGCCTCAGCTGAACAATAGAAAAGGGCAATCGTCTTTGCCTCCGGGAAAAGTTCCTTAATCATCTTTGCCTGTTCATCAAGAGGAGCCAGGTCAGATGTTCCGGAGATATTTTTTCCTACTGTCCCAGTCCAGTTGTCTATCTCAAGTGCAGATGCGTAGTCGGTGACAGATGTGCCGAGCACAGGGATTGTGCTTGTAGCTGATGCTGCTGCCTGCAAGGGAGCTGTAGCGTTAGCAAGAATCAAATCAACATTTGATGAAACAAAACCGTTGATGATAGTGGCACAGTTGACAGCCTCTCCACTTGCATTCTGTTCATCAATCGAAACATCACTTCCGAGAGCTGCAACAAGTGCATCCTTGAAGCCCTGTGTTGCACTGTCGAGTGCAGGGTGCTGTACAAGCTGGCATATACCGACATTATATTTAGCCTTCTCAGATGAGCCGGCAGCAAAAAGCGATAACGAGAGAAGCAAAACAAGACCTAACAGTAGAATTTTCTTCATAGAAATCTCCAAATCCGAATTTGCCTTAGGGTAGTCTTTTCATTCCCATGTGTCAATAAGATTGATGCATAGAGATTGCATAAACATACGGTTTTCTGCATGAGATTTCACACTTCTCAAAGAATGCTCCAGATAATAGAATATCGGCATGGACAACTTGGAAGAAATCAGGAACACAATAAGAAACTATGAGATAAGCTACAGTGATCCCTATAACTACGAAGTTTTCAAAGAAAAGCTTATAAGGGAGCTCAGAAACAGCCATCCTGTGATTATCAATGCACTCACAGAAAACATCTTCACTCCTGAAGAAGTCCTCTCGCTGAGCGAGGTAAGCCCTGACTACGTCTCCCTTTCAGGGACAATGGAGATAGTTGATGCCATCTCCTCATGGGCTGACAGACACTCCGACACAGAAAATACTACAGAAATAAGACTCTATGTTTCAGAAGCAAAGAGGATTTATTC
>CAVIAZ010000024.1:0-11094 GCA_963640795.1 bacterium
TAAATAATATACTGGATTACATATCAGCTGTCAAACCCGGGAATCTTCAGATAGGCTTTTGCAACTGTGGTTTAATATCTAGTTAAAAGTAATTTATTTATTCATAATAATAGCAGTTATGGCAGAGAAATTAGATATAAGAAACAAGGCAGATATAGACACAAGTCTTCCCCTCATTTCTATTGTGGGGAGACCTAATGTCGGCAAGTCGACATTATTCAACAGACTCGTCGGTAAGAGAAGGGCCATCACAGACCCGACCCCCGGGGTTACACGTGACCCTATCCCGGAAAGATGGCTGCTGGGCAATCACCCCGTCACTCTTGTTGATACGGGGGGAGTCAAACTTGACAGGGAAGGGCTGGACCATGCTGTCAGCCAGAAGTCCCTTTCAATACTTTCCGAGAGTGACATCATCCTCTTCCTGATGGACTGTATGGAGACGACAGCAGAGGACATGATGCTTGTTGAGGAGGTCAGACCATATACAGACAAGGTTGTTCTTGTTGTGAATAAGGTTGATGATCCGGGTAGGGACGATCTTGTATGGAATTACTTCTCATATGGTTTTCAGCGTGTTGTCGGTATCTCATCGGCACATGGACTTGGAATAGAGGAACTGGAAGACACTATTCTTGGTATGCTCAATCTTGAGAGGACAGAGGAAATACCAGAGGAACCCGATTCCATCAAGCTGGCCATCATGGGTAAACCTAATACGGGGAAGAGCACACTTACAAATCTTCTGACAGGTAGAAACATATCGATTGTGTCTGAAATTGCCGGCACGACAAGGGACGTCATGAAGGGAACCTTTGTCTACAAGGGTACAGATTACACAGTACTCGATACTGCCGGGATAAGGCGTAAGAGCAAGGTTGAGGAGGATGTTGAGTACTATTCTGTCAACCGTGCCATCAAGACGATAGATGAGGCAGATGTTGTCCTCTTAATGATAGATGTCCAGGAAGGACTTGCCGAGCAGGACAAGAAGATAGCCCAGCTGATAGTCAGGAGAGGCAAGGGCGTCGTACTCTGTCTGAACAAGATAGATAAGCTCAGTGGAGTCGGCAATGAACTGGAGGCAATAAAGGACAGGGTCAGATTCCTCTTCCCGATTCTTAACTTTGCACCACTTGTTCCGATTTCAGCTCTTGAGGCAACAGATGTAGGAAAGATGCTCGATATCGTATGGCAGGTATACAGACAGCTCCAGAAGAGAGTCGATACCTCAGACCTTAATGAGGCTTTGAAGAAGTGGACGTCAGACCAGGAGCCTCCACGCTCCGCAACAGGCTATTTCAAGGTGCTTTATGCGACCCAGGTCAGCAACAGCCCGGTGAGGTTCCTCTTCTTTGTAAATAAGATTCATGGTTTTCCGGAAACATATGTCTCATACCTGAAGAATTGCATTAGAAGGGATTTGGGATTTACTTATGTCCCTGTTGAGATTTCCCTCAGGGAGAGGAAACGCAATCCCAGTCTCAATGACCGTGGTCCAAGCAAAGAGGAGAAGGAGATAAGATCCGTAATAAGGAAGAACACATCCAAGCCTTCTACCAAGAAGGGAATCAGCAAGAAACCGGGTGGCAAGGCAAGAATGGGTAAGGAGAGGGAGAAAGCGGAAATCATCGTCCGCAACTCAAAGCAGAAAGCCAAAAGGAAGAAATAATGGGATTTCTGGAGAATAATGATATAAAAGCAGTCGCATTCGATATTGACGGCACATTTTATCCTCTGAAGGAGACACATAAGAGAGTGCTTCGGGCCTCCTTATTTCATCTCCCCTTCGCCCTCAGATACAACAGGGCAAGACAGAGCCTCAGGACTGAGGACAGTTTCAGGGAACTTCCTATCCTCTCCAGAAGGGAGAATGCAGAGAGGATGTGCATGCAGATGTATGGCCGTAGTGACAGTGCTACCGTCGAGCGCTTCCTTGAAAAGGAGAAGAGAGTATTTACAGAGAGGTATGAGCGTCTCTTTCGTGATATAAAACCATATGACGGAGTTGAAAATGTTCTTTCCCTTTTGAAGGAAAAGAATTACCCTATGGCTGTGCTCTCAGACTTTCCTGTCGGGTCCAAGCTGGAGAGTATGGGACTTTCCTCTTACTTCCCCATTCAGATTTCGACTGAGGAGATTGGACGCAGCAAGCCGTCCCTGACACCGTTCATGCTTCTCTCAAGGGAACTTGGAGTCGGGTGTGGAAATATCCTGTACGTTGGGGACAGCCTCTATAAGGACAGTGAGGGGGCAAAGAGGAGTGGCATGAAGAGCGTTCTCATAACAGATGAGAGGAGTGTGACCGGTCCGGACCTTGTCGTCAGCGATTGGCTGGAACTTAAGGATAAATTGTTTTGACGGAGAGAAAATGACTAATACAACTGTTTATATATTGGTAGGATTAAGTTTTATCATCAATTTTATAATCATCCTGGCATTCCGTGCTGCGGACAGCAAGGAAAAAAGGCTTAAGAACCTTAATATGCAGGTTAAGAACTTCCGTAGCGAGGTCAGTTCGACTATGAACCGTATGAGTTCCACGGCAAGGGACTGTGAGCAGAATATTTCAAGCCGTATCGAGCATGCAAATACAGTCCAGGAGCACCTTGCGGAGTCCATAGACCTGGTGCTTGTCCACCAGAGGGAACTCGATGAACTCTCCGATGTCTGTGAGAATTATGGTAATGCCCTCAAGAAACTCAAGGTCCAGACGGAACAGGCAGAGAACAGACTCTATGCAGTCCAGTCTGAAGTGAGAAAGATTGAGGCTGTTCATGAATATGCTGTGCAGTTCCAGAAGGAAACTGAGAGAATAACGGCACAGATGAACTCCATCAAAGCTGACTATGTACGCCTTGTGGCTTCAACTGAGCAGGATTTGAAGAATGCTGCCCAGAACCAGAGGGAAGAGAACAACGAGATGCTTACACTCTTTGGGCAGTCCCTGGACAGGGCGAAGGCCCAGTTCTCCGACTATATTGCAGAGGAGAAGCGTGCTTATGATGATGTCGTGAGGGAGCAGGAGGTGACTGCAAGAGAACAGCTCGATACCCTCCATTCAACTTACAGCGAAATTGAGAATGCTGTAGATGCGGGTAAATCAGATTTGACATCATTTATTGAGAGTATAAAGTCACAGCTTAATGAACTTGAGCTGAGAAAAGACAATATTGAGAAGGATATCGCGGACAGGACATCCCTCTTGGAGAGTGACCGCAGTGCAACTCTCATTACCTATGAGAACAAGAGAGATACTCTCTTCACTCAGATGGACAACAAGATTGAAAAGGTCACTGAGGACCTGGACAGTGCCATCAGGAATACGGAGAACACTCTGGAGGTTAAACTCAGAGATAAGGAAGAGGAACTCTCGGCTTCCCTTGAGAATTACTCTGACAGACTCAGCGAGAAGGAAAAAGACCTGGAGAAAGAACTCGGACGTCTCTCTGAAGAGAGGGAGAAGACTCTTTCTGAATTCACCGAAAGCCTCGAACGCATAAAAAGGGAAAAGGATGAGGCTCTTCAGGAGTGGAAGGAAGAGGGGGACAGCCTTATTGCTGATTATGAGGAAAGGATAAAGGAGAGAAGTGAAAACTTCGATTCTGAACTGGCGGGCCTTGAAGAGAAGAGGACGCAATATAAGGAGAGATGTCTCAATACACTCAGCGAGGCAGTCGTGGAAGCCCAGAACGAGGCTGTGCAGGCTCTCCAGAAGATTAAGGCCCAGGGTGATGATTTCTTGAAGACAGTTCAGCGTGCAACAGGTGACAGCGAGAGGGCTTACCACATATTGACAGAGACAGCACGTGGTAAGGTGAGGGAAGCGGAGGAGAGTCTTTCTGACCTCGGTAACAGAATTGATCAGACAAAGGCTGTGCTTTCCGAACATCTTGAGAATGTGACAGAGGCAAAAGAGGAAATATGGAACCTCCGCCAGGAGGAGAAATCACTCAAGAGTGAACTCGATTCCCTCCGTGAGGACAAGTCGAAGCTCCAGAGTGAGAATGAGAGAGCAAAGAGTGACCGCCTCAACGAGGAGGCCAACCTTGTGCGCCTTAAGGGACAGCAGAAGAGTCTGCAGGCACAGTCTGACAATAAGACGCCGACAATTGAAGAGATGGACATTGTGATTGGAGAAGAGGAGGAGATAGACGTCTCCGATGACGAGTGAGCCAGATTTGACGACTGGGTTTAATTTTATTAACTTAAAGATAAGGGGCCGGGAGGCCTTTTATCATGAGTAAAAAGAATAAGAAGAAAGAGAATAAAAAGGAAAAGATAATGGCTGAAGACGAGAAGAAACTTAACGAAGAGGAAGTTGTGGAGGCTGAGGACGTTGCTGAGGTTGAGAAAGAGGAAGAGAGTACACTCTCCGAAATCGAGACACTCAACAAGAAGGTTGAAGAGCTTGAAGAGACAATTCAGAAGATGAAGGACGATGAGCTCAGGCGCATCGCAGATACCGAGAACTACAAGAAGAGACTCAGAACCGACAAGGAGAATGCAGTCAAGTATGCAAACGAGTCACTGATCTCCGATCTTCTCGAACCCTTGGACAATTTCTCTCGTGCACTTGATGCAGCAGAGAACACAGATGACATCGAATCCCTCAAGAAAGGGGTTGTGATGGTGAAGGACCATCTTCTGCAGGTACTCAGACAGAACTGGGGACTTGAGATGATTGAAAGTAAGCCCGGTACTCCATATGATCCAAACACAATGGAGGCCTATGGTGTTCAGGAGAAGGATGGCATAGAGAAGGAGGAAGTTGCCACAGAATGCTCCAAGGGCTGGCTTCTTCATGGCAAAGTTCTAAGAACTGCTAAGGTTTTTGTAGCAAAGCCAAAGAATTAGAAAGAAAAATTTGACGATTTCAACTCGTCTTATTATCTTAACATCAGATGAGAAAAATCATCAAAATCAAATACAATAAAGATAATTAATGGAGATTAAAAATATGGGAAAGATTATAGGTATTGACCTTGGAACAACAAACAGCTGCGTTGCAGTTATGGATGGAAACGAACCTAGCGTCATCGCTAACAGCGAAGGCGATAGAACAACCCCGAGTGTAGTTGCATTCAAGGGTGACGAGAGACTTGTCGGTAAGCCGGCTAAGAACCAGATGGTTACCAATCCTGAGAATACCATCTATTCTATTAAGAGATTTATGGGAAGAAAGTTCCATGAGGTAGCAGAGGAAATCAAGATGGTTCCCTACAAGGTTACCTGTGGTGCTAACGATGAAATAAAGATTGACATCAACGGTAAGCTCTATTCTCCTCAGGAGATTTCAGCTATCGTCCTTCAGAAGATGAAGAAGACCGCAGAGGACTTCCTCGGCGAGGAGATCAAGGAAGCTGTCATCACAGTTCCTGCTTACTTCAATGACGCACAGCGTCAGGCAACAAAGGATGCCGGAAGAATTGCAGGTCTTGATGTTAAGAGAATCGTCAATGAGCCTACAGCTGCAGCTCTTGCATATGGCTTCGGTAAGGATTCCAGCAAGGAAGAGAAGATTGCAGTCTATGACTTCGGTGGCGGTACATTCGATATTTCAATCCTCGAGCTTGGCGATGGTGTCTTTGAAGTCAAGAGCACCAATGGTGATACACACCTCGGAGGCGATAACATCGACCAGGTAATCATCGACTGGCTTGTAAGTGATTTCAAGAAGGAATACGGCATTGACCTCTCAGGGGACAAGATGGCACTCCAGAGACTCAAGGAAGCTGCAGAGCAGGCTAAGATTACTCTTTCCTCCTCTACACAGACAACCATCAACCTCCCGTTCATCACAGCAGATGCAACAGGTCCTAAGCACCTCCAGAAGGAGCTTACAAGAGCTAAATTCGAGCAGATGATTGAACCTCTCGTGGAGAAGACAAAGGTTCCGTGCATGAACGCTCTCAGGGATGCAGGGTTGAACGCAAGCGATATCGACGAAGTCATCCTGGTCGGTGGATCGACAAGAATTCCTATGGTCCAGGAAGAGGTTAAGAAGCTCTTCGGCAAGGAACCACATAAGGGTGTAAACCCGGATGAGGTTGTTGCAGTCGGTGCTTCCATCCAGGGCGGTATTCTCAAGGGAGATGTCAAGGACGTTCTTCTTCTGGATGTTACTCCGCTTTCACTGGGTATCGAGACACTCGGTGGTGTGTCTACAAAGCTTATCGAGAGGAATACGACAATTCCTACAAGAAAGAGTCAGATCTTCTCGACAGCAGCAGACGGACAGACAGCTGTGTCTATTCACGTACTCCAGGGTGAAAGAGAGCTTGCTTCCCAGAACAGGACACTCGGTATGTTCAACCTTGAAGGTATTGCACCGGCTCCAAGAGGAGTACCTCAGATTGAAGTCACATTCGATATCGACGCAAACGGTATTGTTCATGTGTCTGCAAAGGATCTCGGAACAGGCAAGGAGCAGAAGATCAGGATTGAATCCTCTTCTGGTCTCAGCGAGGCAGATATAGACAAGATGGTCAAGGAAGCTGAGGCTCATGCTGAAGACGACAAGAAGGCAAGAGAGCAGATTGAGGCCAAGAATAACGCCGAGACTACTGTCTATTCTACCGAGAAGGCTCTCAAGGACTATGGTGACAAGATCACCCCGGCCGAGAGAAGTGCAATCGAGGATGCAATCAAGGAGCTCAAGGATACTCTGGCAAATGCAAATGCAACAGCTGAGGAAATCAAGAGCAAGACCGAGAAGGTCCAGAGTGCATCAATGCAGCTCGGACAGAAGGTCTATGAAGCAAGCCAGCAGGCTCAGCAGAATGCAGGAGCAGGTGCTGGAGCACAGTACCAGGGTGGCGAGAGTGCAGCTCAGGGCGGTAATACCCAGAGTGGTGACGACGACACAATGGATGCTAGCTTCGAAGAAGTGAAATAAAGTAAAATCAAATACCTTGAGGCAGCGTGTTAACTCATGCTGCCTTTATGGTGTATAGAGGGTGTATTATGGCAAAACGTGATTATTATGAAGTCCTCGGTGTCCAGAAGGGGGCAACTGAGGAGGAGATAAAAAAGGCCTACCGTAAGATAGCAATGGCCAACCATCCTGATACACACCCGGGAGACAAGGATGCCGAGGAGAGATTCAAGGAAGCCAGTGAGGCTTACGAAGTTCTTTCGGATCCGAAGAAAAAGAGCGCATATGACCAGTTCGGGTTTGCGGGTGTTGACGGAATGGGTGGTGCTGCAAGTGGCGGCTACCAGAATGTGTACAGGGATTTCAGTGATCTCTTCGGTGGAAGCGGAGCCTTCTCTGACATATTCTCATCATTCTTCGGAGGCAGTTCCTCATCGAGGGGACGCAGTTCGAACGGCCCGAGACAGGGTCAGTCCCTCCGCTATGATATTACAATCGACTTCAAGGAAGCGGCGTTCGGATGTAAGAAAGAGATCAGTTTCTCCCACGATGACACATGTCCAAGCTGCAAGGGAACAGGTGGAACTGGCCGCAGGGTCTGTCCGACATGCTCCGGCTCGGGGCAGGTTGTCTCGGGAGGCGGCTTCTTCCAGATGGCCCAGCCCTGTCATACATGCCGTGGAACCGGGTATGTCGTGGACAATCCGTGCTCAGAGTGTCATGGCACGGGAACAGTGCGTAAGAGCGAGAAACTCAGCGTGACAATCCCGGCAGGAAGTGACGACGGCACAAGACTTGCCCTTCGTGGTAAGGGGGATGCAGGTCCGAACGGTGGTCCGAACGGGGATTTGATACTTGTTATCAATGTCCGCAGGGATAAGTATTTCCTCAGAAGAGGAGACGATGTCTATCTGCAGGTCCCGATTTCATTTGTGCAGGCAGCACTCGGAGACTCCATCCAGGTTCCGACCATAGACGGTACCAATGTTCTGGTCGACATTCCGGAGGGAACCCCGCCGGGTAAGCTGTTGCGTCTCAAGGGGAAGGGTATTCCTTCTCCACGTGGCGGACAGAGGGGAGACATGTATCTCAAGTTGGATGTTGAAATACCGAAGCGTCTTTCCATCAAGGAGAAGAAGATTTTGAAGGAGCTTTATGCTACAATGTCTCCTACAAAGGCTCCCAAGCCTACACCATTTGAGGACTATGAGAGGTAACAATGGGCGAGAAGGTCTACGGCTATCATGCAATTGAAGAGGCTTTAAAGAAAGCGGGAATGGGTTCGACACTCTATCTCCAGCGTAACGGCGGAGAGAGACTGCAGAATCTGGAGAGAGAGGCCATGCTGACAGGTAAGGTTGCTGTCAAAAAGCTTGGCAAGGAAGAACTCTCAAGAATGATGGAAGGCGTGGACCTCAGAGGGGCACTCCTTGACCTCGGCGGGCCGAGAAGAGGAGCATCCAGGCTCAAAGAGACTACAGTTGATGAATTCTGTTCTTCTCTTGGAGAGGATGATAAAGCACTTGTCCTGATTCTGGATGGCATAACCGACCCCCATAACCTTGGTGCTATCCTCCGCTCTGCGGACCAGTTCGGTGCCGATCTGGTGCTTATCCCGGAGAGACGTGCCGTACAGGCTAACGAGACAGTTGTAAAAGTTTCGTCGGGAGCCGCCCAATACGTCCCTGTTGCCGTGGTTACAAACCTCACTCGGGAGATAAAGACCCTCAAGGACAACGGTTTCTGGATTTACGGGGCCGATATGAACGGAGACTCATCATACTCTGAGAAGTTCGCACCCCGTACATGCATAGTGATGGGAAGTGAAGGGGACGGCATTTCGACCCTTGTCAGAAGAAACTGTGACTACATAGTGTCAATTCCGATGCAGGGTCATATAGACAGCCTGAACGTTTCTGTCGCGGCAGGTATCCTGATGTATGAATTCAGAAGAGAAAACAAATAAGGAAAGTAAGAGCCTCCATATCGGAGGCTCGAATATTCTCATTGGTTGAAGAACTTGTTTCCTATGTCGTCACGGTACCACAGCATCGGAAAGTGTTTCTCCCTGATAAGGGCATAGGCCTGCTCGTTGGCTTCCTCGAGGGTTGCCCCACGGCCTACTACTGTAATGCAACGGCCACCTGTAGTGTAGCACTTACCGTCACTCCTGCGTTCAATGGCTCCTATGAAGACAAGAGGCTTATCTGAATTGTTCATCATGAAGGCATTTGAGATGCCGTCAATCTCAACACCCTTTTCAGGGGAGAGAGGATAGCCCTCTGCAGCAAGGACGACAGCAACCGTACTCTGGTCATTGAGTGCCAGTTTGACTTCCCTGACTCTGTTTTCCTTCATAGCAGTCAGTATTTCAACAACATCTGTCTTGATAATCGGAACCATGGCCTGGGTTGCCGGGTCATTGAGCCTTACGTGGTAGTCGACAAGTACGGGACCTGATGATGAGATGATAATTGAAAGAGTAAGAACTCCTCTGTATGAGAGGCCTTCTGCCTTCATTCCCTTCAGTGTCGGTTCGATTATCTTGTTTTTGATGTCATCAAGGACATGTTCCCTTAAAGGAATAGGAGCGATGGCTCCCATACCTCCAGTAGGTGTTCCCTGCGAGTGCGAGACATTAGTGTATTCATTTGCCAGTGGCAGGAGGAGGTAGCCGTTGCTGTCAAGAAATACAGTTGCCGTCGCATGAAGGCCCTCAATGTAGCTTTCAAGGAGAACCGGACCCTTTTCCAGGAGGGTGGATGCATACTTCAGGAGGGCTTCCTTGTCTGCAGACGAGAGCATTATGCGGGAGGGCGTAATCGAATTGGATTTTATTGTGTACCTGACTCCCTTATGCTCATCAAGGTACTTTTCAAGGGATTCGATATCTCTGAAGAACGCATTGTCAGGAACGGGAATATTGTGGCGGGATGTGAAAGCACGTGAGAATGCCTTGTCATCCTCAAGTCGCAATGCCTCCTTGGTTGCCCCGAAGCACAGGACATCCCTTTCCTTAAGATATTCCATGACTCCCGCAAGGAGCGGGGCTTCTGTCCCGATGAACACACCGTCAATCCTGTGTTCAATAATCGCCCTGTAGACTTCTTCCGGGCATGCCGGATTGGTGTACGGGAGATTGATTGCTATATCTTCCGTTCCGGGATTTCCCGGAGCAACAAACAATGCAGAAATAAAAGCACTTTGGCTCAGCCACCAGGCCGCAGCAGTATCTTTGGCGCCGGAGCCCAATACCAGAATTCTCATTTTTCACCTCTTTTTGACTATTCTACACTACCGGAAAAGCAAAAAGCAAAGAAGAAAATCCTCTTAACACTCAAAATTGTTCTTCTCCAAATGCAGAAACGTGCATAAATACACAGATCCACAGGAGACTCAGGTGAGGTATTTTCTATCCGGTAAAGAGATAGCTGAAAGGTGTTAATACACATTGCATTCAAATGACAGATATTACAGTTGAAAAAAAATGAAGTCTTATTGTATTCTAAAGAAGCATTTCCTGTTTTTTTGGCTTAATGAACAGGATGGAAGAGTAGGAGTTGAATGGTTTCAAGAAAATATGTCGGAGATTACCGTCTGGAGAATGTTGGAACAAAGAACGGCAAGACTGTAACAAAGGCAGTATACAGAGGGGACCTGTTTGACTTCGAGAAGAGTGAAAATGATGTTGTAAAGCTGAAGAAGACAGTCCTTCGTACAACAGTCATCGAGTGGCTGGTCTTTGTGCTTGCTTTGCTGATCAACTCCTCTAAGGGCAGGGTGATGTATGTCTCACTTCCCCTTATAGCAGTGGCTTTCCCTCTCCTTGGGCAGAGCCGAATCATTGGACTCTTCTTCAAAAAAAGGGAAGGATACAAACGTGAGGAGAAAGACATGATTTCCGAGCGTCTTGTCTCATACACCTTCATGGTTCTCTTCTTTTCTCTCTGTTCTGCCATCGGCCATGTGATTAACTGGATTATGTATGGGGAGAGCAATGAGGATGCCATCCTCCTTTCTCTCACAGCAGCCCTTGTAGCATCATCCTACTCTCTCTTCAGGAAAAGGGGAGACCTGGGAATGAAGAAGACAGGGACGGCGAAACTTCCGGAAACGGAAGAGGAATAAGTAAAATGGCTTACGTAAGTGGGCTTTAATATATCCTTAAGGGAGGATTTTAAAATGAAAAAAGCATTAGCTATTGCTCTTGTTGTTCT
>CAVIAZ010000024.1:11215-19269 GCA_963640795.1 bacterium
ACAACTACTACAACAGCTCCGGTTGTTGAGAAGAAAGCTACAACAGCTGTCTATGCTACAGCATCATTCGGAATGAAGTTCTCTCCGTTCTTCGCTGCAACAGCTTATGACCAGGACATCGTTAACCTTACACAGGCTGGTCTTCTTGCTGCTGACCGCGGCGGTGCCATCATCTATAATGGTATCGAAGGCGAGACACACACATACAACGGAACAGACTACACCTATTATGGTGCTGGTGATGTTGAAGTTGTCCAGAATGCTGACGGAACAGTTGACTACAAGCTCACCATGAGAGATGACATCTACTTCTCTGACGGTGTAAACGCAACTATCGATGACGTTATCTTCGGTATCTACGTACTTGCTGATCCTACATATGATGGTTCAAGCACAATCTATGCTCAGCCGATCATCGGTATGGAAGAGTACTACAACTCAATGAAGAGTGCTGACTCCCTCATCTTTGCTGCAGGCAAGGACAACACAGACTTCTCTCTCTGGTCAAAGGCAGAGCAGGATCAGTTCTGGGCTGACATGGACAAGGCAGGCGAGGCATTCGCTCAGGAAATCATTGACTATGTCGTGGCTAACTATGCTGCTGACTACTCAGAGTCTCAACTCGGAGTTTCTGCTGCAGACGTTATGGCTAGCCCGGCTCTCCAGGTAAAGCTCGGTATGTTCATGTGGGGATACGGCAGCTACTGGAAGGAAGGAGCTACAGCTGCAGACTACTGGAACGCTATTCTTGACAACTTCGGTGGCGATATCATGGAAGCAACAGGCGTTGAATCTGCTGGTTCAACAATCTTCCAGTGCCTCGCTGCAGTTACAAACAATGCTTATTCTTATGGTATTGCCGCTGGCGATGACGTTAAGTCTATCTCCGGTATCGAGAAGACAGGAAAGTATTCAATGACAATCCATATGTCTTCCTTCGACGCAACATCCATCTACAACATGAGCTTCACAATCACTCCTCTCCATTACTATGGCGACCCATCTCTCTACAATGGTGTTGACTCCTTCGGTTTCACAAAGGGTGACCTTTCCATCGTAAGAGCAAAGACAACACAGCCTCTCGGAGCTGGTCCGTATGTATTTGAGAGCTACAACAATGGTGTTGTTACACTCAAGGCTAACCCGTACTACTTCCTCGGCGAGCCTGAGATTGACACACTGCTCTTCCAGGAATCACAGGATTCCGACTATGTACCTGGTATTATCACAGGCACATTCGATATCGCTAGCCCGAGTATCAGCGACGCTACCCTCATGGCTATCCAGGATGGTAACTCCAACAAGGAGATCGTCGGTGACACACTCACAACTTACCTTGTCGACTATCGTGGATATGGTTACATCGGTGTCAACGCTAACCTCGTGAACGTCGGTGGACAGCCGGGAAGCGAAGCAAGTAAGAACCTTAGAAAGGGTATCATGACACTCCTCTCTGTCTACAGAGACACTGTCATCAACTCTTACTATGGCGACAAGGCTTCCGTCATCCAGTACCCAATCTCCAACACATCATGGGCTGCTCCTCAGCCGACAGATGTTGGTTACCAGATTGCTTATTCAAAGGATGTGAACGGCAACGCTATCTATACATCCAGCATGAACGACCAGCAGAAGTATGATGCTGCCCTCAAGGCTGCTATCGGGTACTTCAAGGCTGCAGGTTACACATGGGATGAGGCAAGCCAGAAGTTCACAGCTGCTCCTGCAGGCGCTAAGATGGTCTACGAAGCACTCATTCCTGGCCAGGGCGGACAGGATCACCCTGCTTATGGTATTGCTGTTGGCGCTAGTGAGGCTCTTGCTAAGATTGGTATCACACTCACAGTCAACGACTGTAACACAACAACATGGAACAACGCTCTCGAAGCTAACACAGCTGAAATCTGGGCTGCAGCTTGGCAGAGCACAGTTGACCCTGACATGTACCAGGTCTACCACTCAAGAAACGCTAATGGTCAGAACACCAACTCTAACCATTACCAGATCACAGATGATGAACTTGATGATCTCATCATTGCAGGAAGAACATCTTCTGACACAGACTTCAGAAAGGCTACCTACAAGACAGCTATGGAAATCATCATGGACTGGGGTGTTGAACTCCCGACATACCAGAGAAAGGAATGCACAGTTGCTTCAACAATCCGTATCGACAACTCAACAATGCCTAAAGATATGACTCCTTATTGGGGATGGTATGCTGAGATTGAAACACTTGTTGCAAAATAAGTTTTCCGTTTCTGTTATTTGCCCTCGGTTATCCCGGGGGCATTTTATATGCCCCGGCTCTGTATTTTCTTAAACACAAACAAAATAAATGTAGCTTTTTAATTTGTTATTTTTTAAAGTGTTTGACCAATAAAAAAATATAAGTTAATCTGGGAAAGACTTTTGGGCCTTATGAAGCCCGCATTGTCTTTTTGCGAAAAATCTGAACAGAAGGAGGACAATAAGGAAGTGTTAAAGTATACAGTAAAACGACTCTTATACAGTGTTATTATTCTTTTTTTTGTAATGCTCATTGTCTACTCGCTTATGTATAACATGCCTGGTAACTATCTTGAGACCAAGGCGCGTGAACTGGCATCCCGCCCGGGAGCCGGAAAGAGCTACCAGCAGTGGCTCGATGACCTCAATGCCCAATACGGGATGGATAAGGGAATCATCAAAGGATATTTCATATGGCTGGGGACGGCCCTCAGTGGAAACTGGGGTGACTCCTGGGCATGGACAATACCTGTCACAGAGGAATTCCATAACACTATATGGTACAGTTTTGCTTTGTCACTTATCTCCTTTATTGTCGAGATTCTCGTTGCAATTCCTCTGGGAATTCTTGCTGCAAAGAAGCAATACGGTTTCTCCGACTATTTCACCACAGTCTTTGCAATGGTGAGTATTTCTCTTCCGACATTCTTCCTTGCAACACTCCTCAAGTATATATTCTCAATCAAGCTGGGCTGGTTTGACCTTACCGGTATGCAGGGAAGGGACTACCAGTTCCTCTCATCCTGGGGTAAGTTCCTGGACGTTGCAAAGCATTTCGTCCTTCCTGGTCTTACTCTCTCGATTATCTCAATCGGAAGCCTGATGCGTTATACCCGTACCAACATGCTTGAGGTATTGAATGCCGATTATATCCGTACGGCCAGGGCAAAGGGTGTTCCTGAGAAGCAGGTCATCAACAAGCATGCATTCCGTAATACCCTCATCCCGCTTGTGACAACCCTCGGCGGATCACTTCCCGGACTCTTCGGCGGAGCTCTTATCACAGAGACCCTCTTTGGAATCAGGGGAATCGGATATGCCTCATACAACTCCATGATCCAGGGTGATATCCCCTTCATCATGTTCTATCTGGCATTCATCTCTATCCTTACACTTCTCGGAAACCTCATTTCCGACCTGCTGTATGCAGTGGTTGACCCGCGTGTCAGACTGAGCTAGGGAGGAGAAAGAATGGCTTCATATAATCTCAACGATGTTTTAAAGAAAAAGGACATGAGCTCCCACACTCAGTCAGCTGAGGTTGCACTCGATGACGTGTCACGTGTAAAGGTGCTCTCCCCGACAAGACAGGTTGTGAAACGTTTCTTGCGTAACCGTCTTGCCGTATTCGGATTTGTTTCAATCATCATCCTCTTCATATTCTGTTTCCTCGGTCCTATCTTCTATCCTTACGGCCAGAAGGAAACCTTCTATAAGTACGACACAATCAACACTAAACTCGGTGTTGCCACTGAGAGCACATCCTTCACAGGATATACTGTCGACTCCTCAATCAAGGTTGACACCAATGCCAACAGCTACATGACAACCACCATCAAGGCAATGCAGAGTTCAGGCCTCTCCTCCTATACGGAAGTCTACTCTGACGGCAATGCCTATGAAGTTATTGAGGAAGGTGAGAATGTATATACACTCTCACAGAGAAGTGCCTCTCCTGTAGCCTCCTTCGGTATAAGCGAAGTAGAGTGGGCATCATACGACGGTGTCACAAGAACACTTACCTACAGGGAAGAAAAGGCAGATAGCAGCCTTGAGAAGACTGTTATCTCCTCCCTCAAGGGTGCAGGCGGTTCCTTCACTGTGGACGGTGTGACTTACACATATAAGAGAACAAGTGGAAAGAACTACTCGATAACAAAGACTGTGGGTGGCTTCGTCTACACGGGAGAGAGCATGTCCTCTTCCTTTGAGTCTGCTGCCGAGAGTGCAGAGCCCAACAGTATCTTCTCATTCGAAGGGAAAGAATACTTTGTAACGAGAAACGGTGAGACAAGTCTTGTCTATGCAGTAGGGGAGAGAAAGATAGCAAAGGTCTTCACAACCTTTGTCATCGACCTCTACGATTCGACAAAGACTGTATCTGATGAGTTCAGGAACAATGCCCTCCTTGCTGTCTATTCTGCTTCCGGTTTTACAGCTGACGGTAAGAGTTACCGCTTTGAGAGCGAAGAAGGCGAGGATGTTGTTAGAATCTTTGACAGCAATAACAATGAGGTTGGAGAGTTCTCCACATTCATCATCAGACGCAATAACGGTGAGGATACAATCCCCTATGCTGCCAAGCAGGATATAGCAGAAGCTATCTATGACGGAGTGTACAAACTCGAGACAGATCTTCCACGTCAGACAGAAGACGGAAGATATGACTACGACGAAAGCGGGAATGTCATAAACACACCGACAGAAGTCAATATAAACAAGACAGACAAGAACTATGAGCTCTGGGCTTACCAGATTACATATGTCATCGACCGTTTCGCTTCCCCAAGCTGGTCGCATGTTCTCGGAACAGACGGAGACGGATTCGATGTCATGGCAAGAATCATGTATGGCGGAAGAGTCTCCCTTATGGTCGGCTTCGTCGTTGTCCTTTTGGAGATAATCCTCGGAGTAATCCTCGGAGGACTTGCCGGGTACTATGGCGGATGGGTTGACAACATAATCATGAGACTTGTCGATATCTTCTACTGTCTTCCGTCAACTCCTATCATGATTATCCTCGGGTCCATCATGGATGCCATGAGAATGGATGTCTATACACGTCTCTTCATCATGATGGCCGCACTCGGAATCATGGGATGGGCAGGGGTAGCACGTCTTGTCAGAGGCCAGATCCTCTCATTCAGAGAGCAGGAGTTCATGATTGCTGCAGAGGCAACCGGAATAAAGGTCAAGGACAGGATCTTCAAGCATCTTATCCCGAACGTAATGCCACAGCTTATTGTCATCGCAACGATGGGAGTTGGTGGAACAATCATTACAGAGTCCACACTCTCGTTCCTTGGACTTGGTGTAAAGCACCCGCTTGCAACATGGGGAACAATGATTAACAGTGTATCATCAGCTTCAGCCATGGCACACTATGCTTATATTTGGATTCCTGTCGGACTCCTGATCAGCTTCACAGTCATTTCATTCAACTTTGTCGGAGACGGACTCAGGGACGCTTACGATCCTAAGGGAAAGAGGTAATTTATGGCAGATCATTCATCATATATTTCCGGAAAAGAATCCAGAAGAATAACCAAATTCAACAGAAGGGTGACCAAGAAGCTTGAGGCTGAAAGAGCCAATGCCAACAAGGATCCCCAGCTCTATACAACAAAAATGAAGAATCCTGACAACGTTGTCGAGTTCGATAACGTATGTACCTTCTTCTTCTCAGAGGTCGGTACAGTCAAGGCCGTTGACGGGATTTCCTTCGAGGTTCCCAAGAACAGCACAGTCGGTGTTGTCGGGGAGTCTGGATGCGGTAAGAGTGTAACATCACTCTCCCTCATGCAGCTCTTACAGAGACCTTCGGGCCAGGTGGTCGGAGGGGAGATCAGGTTCAACAAGGGAGACGGGACGGCATACAACATCGTTAATACTCCGAATTCTGTCATGGAGACAATAAGAGGTAACAGGATGAGTATGATCTTCCAGGAGCCTATGACGAGTCTCAATCCTGTCTTCAGAATCGGAGAGCAGGTTGATGAGGCAATTATCCTCCACAATCCCGATATGGCACAGGAGGATGTGAAGGCACGTACCCTCGAACTCCTTGAGATGGTAGGAATAGCAAACAAGGAAGGTGTCTACAGCATGTATCCTCATGAGCTCAGCGGCGGAATGAGACAGCGTGTCATGATAGCAATCGCCCTTGCGTGCAAGCCCGAGCTCATCATCGCAGATGAGCCTACAACGGCACTTGATGTTACAATCCAGGCCCAGATATTGGACCTCCTGGAGAACCTCAAGAAGAAGATCGGCTCCTCAATCATGCTTATAACCCATGACCTGGGTGTTGTCGCAGGCATGGCAGACTACGTTGTTGTCATGTATGCGGGGCGTGTCATCGAGAAGGGTACCGCTGATGATATCTTCCACCATCCTGCACATCCGTACACGATAGGGCTTATGAAGAGTAAGCCGGTTGTCGGAAAGAAGGTCGATAAGCTCTACAATATTCCCGGAAGCGTACCTAACCCGGTCAATATGCCGAACTATTGTTATTTCCGTGACAGATGTGAGATGCAGTGTGATAAGTGCGGAGGAATCTATCCGCCGTCAATCCGTATCAGCGAAACGCATGTAGTATCGTGTTACAGGTATTACGAAGAGGATAAGGTTATAGAATATCCAAAGACTGTAAACCCGGAGGAACTCTAAGATGGAAGAAGAAATCAAGAAAACAAATGTGCTTGAGGGTGCAGAGAAAGATCCCGAGAACCTTCTTGTTGTAAAGAACTTGAAGAAATACTTCCCTATCAAGAGCAGTTTCTTCAAGCTGGTAGTCGGCAACGTCAAGGCAGTTGACGGAGTCTCCTTCAAGATTAAGAAGGGAACGACGATGGGTCTTGTCGGAGAGTCGGGATGTGGTAAGAGTACAATCGGAAGGACGATATTGAGACTCCAGGAAAAGACAAGCGGAGAAGTCTACTTCAACGGCCGTGAGCTCTTCTCCCTCAGTAAAGAGGAACTCAGAAAGGAGAGACCGAATATCCAGATAATCTTCCAGGATCCGTATTCATCTCTCTCACCACGTCTTCCGGTAGGAGAAATCATCGGAGAGGCAGTCAGGGAGCACAATATAGTTCCCCCGGAGGAGTTTGATGAGTACATAACAAGGGTTATGGCAGCATGCGGACTCCCGGAGTATGCAAAGGCACGTTACCCCCATGAATTCTCAGGCGGACAGAGACAGCGTATATGTATAGCACGTGCGCTTGCACTCAATCCGGACTTCATCCTCTGTGATGAACCGGTATCTGCACTGGATGTGTCAATCCAGGCCCAGATAATCAACCTCCTCAAGGATCTCCAGAACCAGTTCGGTCTGACATACCTCTTTATTTCACACGACCTCTCGGTAGTTGAACACATATCAGATACGGTAGGAGTAATGTATCTGGGGAACATGGTTGAGTTTGCCCCGACAGAGAAGCTTTTTGCCAAGCCTCTCCATCCATATACAGAGGCACTCTTCTCAGCTATCCCGGTACCGGATCCAGATTTCCACATGGAGAGAATAATCCTCGAAGGCTCCATCCCGTCACCGGCTAATCCACCGAAGGGATGTAAGTTCCATACCCGCTGCCGTAAGTGCATGGAGATATGTAAGTACGTTTCCCCAGAGTTCAAGGAACTTGAGAGCGAGCACTATTGTGCATGCCACCTCTACAACACAGAAGAAGAGACAAAGATGTGCCTTAAGCTGATGAAAGAGGAAAAGAGAAAGGAAGAGGAAGAGAAGGCGGCAGCAGAAGAAGGAAAGAAGAAAGGAAAGAAATAATGTTCTTCAAAAAGAGGAAGAGATACGAAGAAGAGGACGACGGCAGAAGCTTTGCGGACATGAACGTAGAGGGGATGCCGTGGTACCGCCCCAAGCAGAGTACAGATGCCAATAAAGATGACATTCCCCAGCTGACAGAGAGTGAACGACGCTCCTTTATGTGGGGAGTCTTGAAAGCTGCCCTCCTCATCGTATTTCTCTTTGCGGGAGTCTATTTCCTCTTCATCCTCTTTCTGGATGTAGTTGTCTT
>CAVIAZ010000025.1:0-18829 GCA_963640795.1 bacterium
AAAGGATATGAATGTGTACCTTGAAGATATAGTTGATACGGATAAATATGAATCTTTCAAGATGGAAACAAAGGCACGTCTCAACCGTGAAGATATAGTGGAATGGCTAAAGACAATTCCCGGCTTTGCTAATGCTAAGGGTGGGGTGATGTATATCGGGGTGGAAGATAAGACTAACAAACTGATTGGCTTTGACAGGATAGCTGCAGATAATGAACGTATCTTTTTCACTAATCAAATCAATGAACATATTTATCCCTATCCACCGATTGACATAGAGTTCATTCCTTATATGAATAATGGAAAAGAACTCTGCATTATAAAGGTTACGGTTCACGAATCTCCAGTAAAGCCTATTCTCCTCAAGTACAAAGGGTTATATGGAATCTTTATGCGTCGGGGCGGTTATACAAATGAGGCGGATTATGAGGAGATGACGAATATGTTTGTCTCCAACAGGGATACACAGTTTGATACGACAGATACCGGTGTTGAGTACAACCGCTCTTCATTTTCGAAGCTTCTGGGGTACTACAGTGAACATAATGAGGGAAGGGAGCTTTCCGATAAGGAACTGAAGTCAGTACATTTCTTCAATAATAGAAATATGCTTAAGAATGGTGCATTGCTCTTCATGGATACATACAATGGAGAGAGAACAGCTGTGCAATGCTCAATCTTCTCTGGGTTCACAAGGGGGACAGACAGGGTAGTAACAGCAAAGAAATACCAGGGCAATATCATAGATGCAGTTGAGTTTGCAATTACATTCATTGAACAGAGGATGAATCATACATACATAAAGTTGCCCAGAGGAAGGGAAAACCTTGATGCCTTTCCGGAAAGAGCTTTATTTGAGGGCGTCGTCAACGCATTTGCTCACCGTAACTACTTCCTTCTCGGAACACAGATACAGATTGACATGTTCCGTGACAGACTTGAGATTTCAAGCCCGGGAGGCTTCTATCAGGAGGAGCCGATTGAAAAGACGTATAATCTTTCGCAATATCTTTCGACAAGAAGAAATTCCCTGATTACAGACATATTTGTAATGTGCAATATGATGGAGGCCAGAGGGACAGGTTTTGACAAGATTATTGAAGCATATGCCGGTGCTGATGCACGTCATAAACCTTTTATCTATTCTTCCTCCTCCTCTTCCTTTAATCTTGTTTTGCCGGATTTGACATATGATGATGGAGTCGATACCGGTATTCTGCCTGTTATAGATTTCATTTCGCTTGAAAAGGTTTCGGACTATGACAGGAAAATACTCACCTATTGCCATTATGGCGTGCAGAAGCCCAATGATATAGCATCCTATATCGGGATTAGTGATTCAAGCTATTTCCGAAAGCAGATACTCGCCGGTCTTGTGGCGAAAGGATATCTTATTGAAGAAAAGGATAAGAACAGGAGAAAGTACAGGACTAATCCGGAAATCATCTTATAGAATCAGAAATTTGGGGAGTTGTATTTCGTTTGTCTTGATTATCAAAAGATTGTAGAATCAGAAGTAAGGCAGAGGCTGACTGAAATGCTCAAAATATACTATGGCGATTTGGATACTGGAAATTATATTTACAACCCTGATGTATTTTTCAACAATACATATGATGATTCCTGGATAACTGACCCTGTATCGAAGGAGATGATCAGGGATGTTGATAAGTCTGAAGTGGTTGGTCCGAGACTCATAGACAGTCCTTTTCTTGGGGCAATCGGTGCGGAAAGACTTTCCGGTGGTGTCAAGACACTTATACTTATGGCCCATGATGATGAACATATCTTCAATGCTTCATTCTGTGGTGACAATTGTGCGAAATGGATATTGAAAATCGGAGAATCGAAAGACCTGACAATACGGCTGGGCTATCTTATGAACTTTGGAGTCGGCGAATTTAACATAGAGATAGTGAACCTGAAGAAGATTGTCCATAATATGAAAGAACTTAATGAAAGTGTTCTTGATTTCAAACTGATTTGAAGGGGACTGTGGTGCTTGGTGAATATGACATTGAGGTATATAACAGCAGGGTACATTATTTTCTGACCGTCAGGAGGAATATAACAATACTTGAAGGCCAGAGTGCAACGGGCAAAACCGAGCTGATTCGGCTTATAAGTGAATATGTCGAAGCGGGAGTGTCCTCTGGAATCACGCTCAAATGCACCGCTGAGGTAGCTGTTCTGACCTCTGCCGACTGGGAGCTCCGTCTCAAATCAATGCGGGGCCGTATAATATTCATTGATGAGGATGCTTCATTTGTTCATTCAAAACGTTTTGCAGAGCTATTGAAGGGCTCTGACAATTACTTTGTTATCATCACACGGGATGAGCTCAAAGGGCTTCCATATGCTATTGATGAAATATATGGGCTCAGGAATGTCACGGATGCGAATAAATATAAATCCTTCAAGCGTGTATACAACGAGTCATACAGGTTGTATAGTACCAAAATTAGCCATACTTTTATTCCAGATGTGGTAATTACTGAGGATTCCAATTCAGGATTTGAGTTTTTCAATATTCTCTACCCGGGAAAGTGTGTTTCGGCAAAAGGGAAGAGCAATATCTATGAGAAGATACGCAAGAATGCTGGGAAGAAAATCCTTGCCATAGTAGATTCGGCTGCTTTCGGGTGTGAGATTGGTAAAATCATGAGATATTTCGAATCCGGGCACGCCTGTTGTGTCATCTACGCCCCGGAGTCTTTTGAGTATCTTATCCTGGTCTCAGGCATAATTGATGTTCCAGAGGCTGTCACAGAGAAAACATACAATTATGCTGACAGTACAAAATATATGAGCTGGGAGGAGTTTTACGAATCTTATCTCGTCGAAAATACACGTAACACCGTTTTCCAGTACAGCAAAGCTAGGCTTCCGGAGTATTATAAAACAGCTGGTACAGTGAAAAAAGTAACCGACTCCATGCCACCTGCAATTATCACCTAATCAGATTTCAAGCATCCTCTTGAGACCTTCTTTTTCCAATACTCCACTGTACTGTCCTATCTTGTTTCCGCCTTTGTAGAAAACCAGGGTAGGGATGGTCTCTATGCCGAACATGTCAGCAAAATCCGGGTCCTCATCGACATTGGCCTTGCAGATCTTCACTTTTCCTTCCCATTCCGGGGCAAGGGACTCAAGAATCCTGCCCTGGGCTTTGCATGGTCCGCACCAGTCTGCGTAGAAGTCCAGGATGACAGGAATGCCGGAGGAAATAACCTCTTTCTCAAAATCTGCTTTCCTTATGTGATTAATCATAGTCTCTCCTTATGGAAGGATGAAGGTTGCGACAACGCTTCTTGTCTCCATGTTCTCGACAGGGATTATGTAGGATGAAGTCACAATCATATTCTTCGAGTAGATGAAATCGAGCCTCTCCTCATACTCTCCGTATTCTCTTGTCCAGCTGCTGTCAGTCTCTTCGCTGAAGCGTGTGAGGGCAATTGTGTCATTCCAGTTCAATGCAATAAGAAGGTCAGAGATAAGGAAATCCCTTTCCTCCCTGTAGCTGTAGTTTGTCCAGCTTGTCCAGTCAAGGGACGAGGGTGCTATGGATGTGAGGAAGAGTAACTTGGCGTTATCGTCCTTTGTGGAGATGGAGTCTATCAGAGGCTCGGAGAGGAGCTTTTCAAGCTTATCGACAAGAAGAAGTGTTTCCTCCTCTGTTCCTGTCTCCGGGATGACTGGATGGTAATCCTTATTATATACAGTGACCTTCCTCGTCTCTGTGAAGCCGAGTTTTATATAATCACTATCAATCTCTTCTATGACCACTTTGTCAAGGATGACTGTCCCGCCTTCAAGCGTTATTGCATCCTTTCCCATAAGAGTCACCAGCCTGCTCTGGTTGAGAAGGCTTCCGGAGAGTCCAACAAGTGCGAAGTCGTGGCTCTCAAGGAGTGACTTGATCGAGAGAAGGGCCTCTTCAGAAAGTTCCTCTTCCCCGAGAGGGATGAAGATGGCATTGAATTCCTGTGTGCCTTCTTCCCTGTAGGTTGTGTTTCTGACGGGGTTGTAGTAGAAGGGAAGTGTGATTGATGAGAGGTCTTCAGGATACTCTTTGGTCTTCTTTGCCTCTTCCTCTATTCTTGCTTTTTCCTTCTCCTCGTTGATTACTCTGATTCGTGTCTCACTCCCGCCTGCTACGGGGTATACTATATTCTCCCTTGCCTCCGCAATTGAGTATGAGGCGCATGAGGCAAGAAGAAGGACAGATAAAAGCAGGACTATATATTTTCTCATATCTTCAGCATCTCTCCATATTTTTCCATTTCTCCCTCGTCATACTTTTCCTTCTTCGGGAAAGAGAAGGTCTTACCATCTCCTTCAAAGCGGGGGATGACGTGGATATGGAGGTGAGGTACCTCCTGTCCGGATGCGGGAGAATTGTTGATGAGGATGTTCGTTCCGTCTGCCTTCAGTACATCCCTCATCTTCCTGTCGACGAGTTTAGCCACATCAATCATATGATGGAGGGTATCTCCCGGGACGCTGTCGAAGGTGGGTTTTGCCTCCTTCGATATCACAAGGGCATGGCCTTTGTTGACAGGAGAGAGGTCCAGAATGACAAAACATAGGTCATCTTCATAAAGCTTACATGACGGGATAGCACCGTCCCTTATCATTTCAAATACAGTTGCCATGATTTGATTTTATCACTCTGTAAGCGGTTTTTAAAGAGCAGGAAACCGGGGAGAAAAAACAAATAGTTCAAAAAATATCCAAAGATATATTTTATAACTTATTTTTAATTAACAAGATACTTGAACAAAAAACTTAAACTACATAATATTTCAAAGTTGAATTTTTTTAAGATATTAAGAGAAGTGGAATGACCACTCTCAATTACTATGAGGTAAAAACAAATGAAGCACGATCTTCTTGGTATGAGAAACATCGGAATCAGCGCCCACATCGACTCGGGTAAGACAACCCTGTCAGAGCGTATTCTCTACTATTGCAACAAGATTCATGCTATCCACGAGGTTCGTGGCAAGGATGGTGTTGGTGCAACTATGGACTCTATGGAGCTCGAGAGAGAGAGGGGAATCACAATCGCATCAGCTGCAACTAACGTAGACTGGAAGGGGCACGAGATCAACATTATCGATACTCCGGGCCATGTCGACTTCACCATTGAGGTTGAAAGGTCATTGCGTGTTCTTGATGGTGCCATTCTCGTACTTTGTTCAGTTGGTGGTGTACAGTCACAGTCAATCACTGTTGACCGCCAGATGAAGAGATATCATGTACCGCGTATCGCATTTGTCAACAAGTGTGACCGTACCGGTGCCAATCCATACAAAGTTAAGGACCAGCTTATCGAGAAACTTAATCTCAATGCAGTCCTTATGGAAATCCCAATCGGACTTGAGGACAAGCATGTCGGTGTTGTCGACCTTGTCAACATGAAGGCAAACTACTTTGATGCAGGTCCTGCAGGTGACGGACTCAGAGTTGAGGAGATTCCTGAGGAACTCAGAGCTGAGGCAGAGGAGAAGAGGGAAGAGCTTCTTGATGCTGTCAGCATGTGTACAGGTAACGATGCCCTCATGGAGGCTATGCTTGAGGAGAATGTTTCTGTTGAACTTCTGAAGGAATGTATCAGAAGGGCTACAATCAATCTCGAACTCTGCCCAGTCTTCATGGGTTCTGCCCACAAGAACAAGGGTATCCAGCCTCTCCTGGACGGTGTCATCGACTATCTCCCGAACCCGACAGATGTCGAGAACAGGGCTCTTGACCTTGACAACAACGAGAAGGAAGTCATCCTGGAAAGTAAGGAAGATGCTAAGCCTGTCATCCTTGCGTTCAAGCTTGAGGACGGTCAGTACGGCCAGCTTACATATATCCGTGTATATCAGGGCCGTATCAAGAAGGGTGATACACTTATCAACACAAGAAGCAAGAAGAAGTTCCTTGTCGGAAGACTTGTAAAGATGCATGCTTCCACCATGGAAGATATCTCAGAGTGTGGATGCGGTGAGATTGCAGCTCTCTTCGGCATTGACTGTGCTAGTGGTGATACATTCTGTGATCCGTCACTGAACTACTCAATGACAAGTATGTTCGTTCCGAACCCTGTCATCTCTTTGGCTATCACACCGGTCGACAAGAAGGCTGCTGACAACATGGCAAAGGCCCTCAACAGGTTCACCAAGGAGGACCCGACCTTCCAGACTTATGTTGATCCGGAATCCAACCAGACCATCATCAAGGGTATGGGAGAACTCCATCTTGATGTCTACATCGAAAGAATGAAGAGAGAGTACAAGGCTGAGGTTACTGTCGGACAGCCTGAAGTTGCCTACAGGGAAGCTATCAGCCAGAGGGCAGACTTCAACTATACACATAAGAAGCAGACAGGTGGTTCTGGTCAGTATGCACGTGTTGCCGGTTATATCGAACCGACAGTCCAGACTGATCCTGACGAACCGGCTCCGGACTACGTCTTTGTTGACGAAGTGAAGGGTGGTGCAATTCCTACTGAATATATTCCTTCCTGTGACAAGGGCTTCCAGCAGGCTGTCAAGAAAGGCTCCCTCCTCGGCTTCCCGGTTCTCGGCGTGAAGGTATGTGTAAACGACGGTGCATGGCATCCTGTCGACTCTTCAGATATGGCATTCCAGATTGCATCCATTGCTGCATTCAAGGAAGCTTACGAAAAGGCAAAGCCGGTTATCCTCGAGCCTATCATGAAGGTTGAGGTAGAAGGTCCGAGTGAATTCCAGGGTAACATCTTCGGTTCAATCAACCAGAGAAGAGGTATGATTATCTCATCAACTGAAGACAACAACCAGTGTACGGTTATTGCAGAAGTACCTCTTGCAGAGATGTTCGGTTATTCGACAGTCCTGCGTTCTCTTACTCAGGGTAAGGCAGAGTTCACAATGGAAGTTGCCAAGTACGGCAAAGTTCCTATGAGTGTTTCTGACGAGCTCAAGAAGAAGTTCGCTGAGAAGAAGAACCAGAAATAAGAAAAAATATAACACATGGCCGTCAGGCTGTGTGTTATAATCATCTTGAGGATTTATTATGGATTTAAAACAGCTTAATAGTGTGAGCCCGCTCAGGGTTTTTGAAGAGTCAATTAACGGAGGACTCGGAAAGGGTAATCTCGGTGTTGTCGTATCGAAGAAGGGAGTAGGCAAGACAGCATGCCTTGTCCATATCGCAACAGACAAGCTCTTTAAGGGCGAGAACGTGATTCATGTTTCTTTCTCCGGCAACGTTGAGCACGTCATCAACTGGTACAAGGAAGTCTACAGGGAGATTGTCGAGTCCAATTCACTCGATGATGCACAGGATGTCTACAACCAGATTCTTGCTAACAGGGTGGTCATGAACTTCTCCCAGGAGCAGGTTCCAATTGAGAGAGTCCTTGATTCCCTCTCATCCCTTATCAGCCACGGTGCATTCAAGGCAGATGCTGTTCTCTTTGACGGCTTCAAGCTGACAATTGCAAGTGAAGAAGACATTGCTAAGATCAAGGCTTTTGCCCAGGAGATGAATATTGAGGTATGGTTTGCAGTTTCCCCTGTCAGACCCGATGTCACATTCGATGAGTATGGTGTACCTAATACACTTGAAAAGTATTTCCCTCTTATCGATGTTCTTGTCGCCCTCAAGTTTGACGAGAGCCATGAGAAGGTCAACCTCACAGTCGTCAGGGCTCATGGTGAGAATATACCTAAGCCTATGAAGGTTGCGCTTGACCCGAAGACAATGCTTATTGCTAAGAAATGACATAAGGCCGGAGTAAAATCCGGCTTTTTGCGTATTATAGCCAGGGAAGCGGGCCTTTCGCCCGGACAACAGACAAGCCGGAAGTCTTTATACTGTAGGTGTGTAGAGTTGCTTGAAGAGGAAGCAGAAAAGAAAAAGTCAAAGGAGGAGATTTGAAGATGGAAAATTTCTTTATCGGAAATGAAATCAAGGCCGTTGATGCCGGGGAAGGTGTCAAAAGAAAGGTGCTTGCACATAGTGAGAACATAATGGTGTGTGAGCTTCACTTTGAAAAAGGTGCAGTAGGTAAACCCCATACGCATATTCATGAGCAATGTTCATATATCATAAGCGGAAAGTTCGAGTTCGAGATTGGCGGGAAGAAGATGGTTCTGGGCCCCGGTGACTCCACATACAAGGAGAGCGGGGTGCTTCATGGTGCTGTCTGCCTCGAGGAGGGTGTTCTTCTCGACATCTTCACTCCCGAGAGGAAAGACTTCCTCAATTAAGGAGTATTACCACTTCTGCTTTCACGGCCTTGCCTTCCCCCAGGGAGTCGAGGCCTTCATTTGTCTTGGCCTTCACGCTTACTCTCGATATTTCGACTCCAAGGAGAGAAGAGAGACTTTCCCTGATGGAAAGGATGTAAGGAGCAAGTTTGAAGCCTTCCAGTGTGACTGTAGCATCAACGTTTATGATTTCTGGTTGAACTTTACCGAGTATGATTCTCAAAAGCTCCCTGCTGTCGCTGTCCTTCCACTTTTCATCTTCCGGCGGGAAGAAGTGCCCGATGTCCCCAAGTGCCGAGGCTCCGAGAATGGCATCTATGACGGCATGGATCAGCGCATCCCCGTCAGAGTGTGCAGCCTCCCCTTTAGTGTGGGGAAGGACAACTCCTCCAAGGATCAGTTTTCTTCCCTCTTCAAGGCGGTGTATGTCATTACCAAATCCAACTCTCATTCTCTTTCTCCCGAGGTCGTTTCTGTAGGTTATCTTTATGTTTTCCTCATCTCCCTCTGTGATGAAGCATTTCCCTCCGTGTAGGAGAAAAGGCTCCGTATCGTCCTGGTAAGATTCATTATCTGACAAAGAGGAGTAGATATCGAGAAGCTTTCTCCTCTCAAAAATCTGCGGTGTCTGGAGGCGTACAAGCCGACTTCTGTCCAGTGATGAGATTACTTCGTCCCCGTCTGTACTCTTTATCGCATCTGTGAGCCTGAGAGCGGGAGCAGATGAGCCGAACTTCTCTGCATTATGGAGTATTCTCTCAATAAGTTCCGTCTTTATGTACGGGCGTGCCCCGTCATGGATTGCGATGAGGGATGATTCTGTCTTCTTCCCTATAAGGAAAATGCATGCGTTACGGACTGACTCTGTGCGGGTTTTTCCGCCTTGCACAAGACTAAGGGTGACTCTTTGCGGTAAGACAATGTCACCAAGAGCATTTGTAATATCATCCCTGTGGCCTTCCGGGTATGTGATAACCACTTTTGATAGCCCTTCCAATCTGAGAAACGGCTCCAGAGCAAGACGGAGAACACTTTTATTGCCAATCAGGACACATTCCTTCTTGGTTTGAATATTTGAATCGGAATTGAATCTCATGCTGCTTCCTGCAGCAGTAACAATCAAATCAAAGCTCGGCACAGTTCTCCAGGTAAGAGAAGATCAGCTTCCTTACGTCCTCCTCGCTCTTTTTTAGCACACAAACTGTTTCATCTACAAGCATGACCAGTGCAGTGTCATAAAGCTTCTTCTCAATTGACGGGAGTTCCCTGATCTTTGATCTCCTATACAGTGACGATATTACCCTGCATATTGCGCTTGGCGTACCTTCCTTGAGGCGCATCGTATTCTTCTCGACCCTGTGCTTCCACTCCTTCTCCTCATCCTCAACCGGGAGTGAGAGAGTTTTCAATGATGATATAAGTTCATCCTTTCCTGTCAGGTGCCTCAATCCTAGATTCAATGCATTTTCAGCCGGAAGCAGAACTATTGAATCAGTATTGAGGGATGAGAGCTTGAGGTAATTCTTACCATTCCTCTCTTCTTTCTTAAGGATGGAACACAATCCTACGGAAGGATAAAAAACATCTTCCCCGATCTTGAACTGATTTGATAATTCTGTATATGACATATATTTATTGTAGAGGAAAAAATAAATCTCGTCAAAACAGATAATTGTAAAATTTGCATTCTCACTTTTTTGAGAGTTCACAGTGGTTTTCTTCTTCATTATAATGCCAGTATGAAACACAGAGAAAGAAAGACTGGAGTATTACTCCACATAACAAGTCTTCCCTCCCAATATGGTGTTGGGGACCTCGGGGAAGAGGCATACAGATTTATCGATACACTTTCCAAGAACGGAATCGGACTTTGGCAGATACTTCCGACAGGCCCTACCGGCTTTGGCGACAGCCCGTATGCTGCACGCTCTGCATTTGCCGGGAACGAGCTCTTCATATCACCAAGGGAGCTTTATATAGACGGGTACCTTGAACTTGATGATGTCATGGTCAGGGCTGAGGAGGAAAGTCGCGTCGACTACGGGAAGGCAAGAAGCCTGAAGATGCCGCTTCTCTTCAAGGCTGCGGCTAATTTTCTTGCGTCTCCGGGAGAGAAGGACAGACAGGGCTATGAGGCATTCAGAAAAGAGAACGCATGGTGGCTTGATGACTATGCCCTCTTCCAGGCATTGTGTGAGCGCTACAACGACTCAAGGTGGTTCCTGTCCTGGCCGGAGGAACTCAGGGTGAGGGATAAGAAGGCTCTTGAGAAAGCATTCAAAGAAGAGAAGAATCTTGTCGAAACCTATTCTGTTCTCCAATACTTCTTCTATAAAGAGTGGGCGAAGATGAAGGCTTATGCCAACGACAGGGGTGTGAAGATTGTCGGAGACATCCCGATCTTCGTTGCTTCTGACAGCGTTGATGCATGGACAAACACAAAGCTATTACAATTTGATGATAACTATCAGCAGGAGGCATCTGCGGGTGTACCGCCTGATGCATTCTCATCTACCGGTCAGCTCTGGGGCAATCCCCTTTATAACTGGGATGAGATGGCTAAAGACGGCTACAGATGGTGGATGGAGAGAATCAGATCCTGCCTGAAGCTCAGTGACATAATCCGTATAGACCACTTCAGAGGTTTTGAAGCCTATTGGCGTATTCCGAAGGGAGAGACCACTGCTGTCAACGGCAAGTGGGTCAAAGGACCTGGACAGAAATTCTTTGATGCAGTGAAGAAGGAACTCGGGGACGAACTTCCGATTATTGCAGAGGATCTCGGTGTTATTACTGAAGGAGTCGAGAAGCTCAGGGACAGGAACGGCCTTCCTGGAATGAAGATCATGCAATTCGCATTCGGCTTCAACAGTGACGGCAGCTTCGACACCACCAATGAGTATCTGCTCCATAATATGACCGAACTCAGTGTTGCTTATACAGGCACTCATGACAACAATACAACCATCGGCTGGTATAATTGTCTTGATGACAGGACAAAGGACATTGTAAGGCGCTACTTCGAGTGCGGAGACGGTGAGGTACTATGGAAGATGATGAGAGCCCTGATGATGGGGCCGAGCATGTATGTCATCTTCCCCATGCAAGATATCCTCTCTCTCGGCGAGGAGGCAAGGATGAATGTTCCTTCAACCTGTGGCAGTTCCAACTGGTCATGGAAGATGAGTAAAGAGGATCTTACATCTCCTTCATTTGAAGGAATCAGGTACTACTCATCTCTCTATGGGAGATCAAAGTGAATATTATATTGATAGAGGAAGGGGAGGATTTCTTCCCGTCCTCTGATGAGCGGGCAATACATATAAGGAAGGTGCTCCATCTAAATAAGGGAGATGTCTTCAGGTGTGGTGTTATTAACTCATTTGAAGGTGAGGCTCTTATAACAGATGATACAAATAAAGGGCTTTCATTCAAGTTCACCCCAAAGGAAGATACTTCTGCCCTCTATCCCGTAACCCTCATTGTCGGACAGACAAGGCCCATATGTATGCGCCGCATTCTCCGGGAGGCTGTCTCACTCGGGGTGAAGAGAATCATTCTCCCTATCACCGATCTCGGGGAGAAGAGCTATTCCTCATCCTCCCTCTACACAAGCGGGGAGTACCATAAGATTCTCACTGATGGTGCAATGCAGGCCGGTGCCACCGGGGTGAGTGAATGCCTTCTTGTTGATAATGTAGAGAAGGCAATAGCACTCTCTTCTTCGGATGTCTCTCTCCTTCTCGACAATGTCATCGGTGCTGAAAAGCTCTCCACAATGAATCTCAGAGGAAAGAGTGTCACCCTTGCCATAGGTCCCGAGCGGGGCTGGAGTGCAAAGGAGAGGGAGACTTTCCTCTCTGCGGGGTTTGTCCCGGCCCTCATCGGGAAGCGCATACTCCGTACCGAGACGGCTGTTCCCTCCTCCGTCTCCCTCGCCCTTTCAGGAATGGGATTAATCTAGGCCGAGTTTTTTAAAGTAAGCCCTCTTCATATCTTCTTCAAAGTCCCTGTCACAGCTGTACTCCCTTTTAAGGACATCCTGCCAGAGGGACGGGTCCTCCATGCAGAGGTAGAAGAAGACATTCTCCCTGTATTCCTTTGGAAAGTATGAGAAGAGGGTTGAGAACATCTCCCTTTTCTTGTCCAGAGGATAGGAATACTTACCGGCAGTCTTCTCAAGTTCCATCTCAAGTACCCTGCTTCTGTTGCCGTTTTCCCTGAGGTGCTGCAATACCGCTTTTGTGAAGGTGAGTGTTCCCATGCTTATGAGGGCTATATCATCTGGGGAGAATGAAGAGGTGATGGCGGAGACGACCTCTCTGTATTCCTCTCTCCATCCTTTGAAGTAGAACATCGGGTGAATATGGAAGCCGACCTTGTTGCCGTTGTCCCTTGCCTTTATTGCACACTCTATCCTCTTCTCGAGGGAGGCTGTATAGTGCTCTTCCTTATCAATGATTGTCGGGGCATTGAGAGACCAGGTAAAGAGCATGTTTTTAGGCCACTTCTGTGAGAAGATATCGTTCCGGGAGGCTTTGCTCTTCAATTCTACAATAATCTTTGGATGCTTAGTGCAGAATGAGGCCAGAGCGGAGAGTGTATTCCAGTCATCTCCGTAGAGAAGTGAGTCCGACGCCTGCCCCGTCCCTATGTGCCATACACTCTCATCAAGCTCAAGACTGTCGAGTTTTCTCTCCAGGTCTGACACAATCTTTATCCTGTTTTCGTTGTAGAATGCCTGGACGGAACAGTATGAGCAGCCGAAGCCGCATTGCATTATGACATCAAGGGTTCTCAGACGGCAGCATCTTGTCTTCTCCCCGTCGACAGGACAGGGACAGCGTGAGAGTACAAGGGGAGCATCAATTACAGTTTCGGCGGTCTTTGGTCTTCTTACCTTCTCTGGAAAGAATGAAGAGTAGTCAGTCTCCTCACTTCTGAGAGCAGCCATGTGTTTCCTCATTGCCTTCATATACTCATCCCCACCCCTTCCGTCCTTACGGCCGAGGAAGGATTTTATCCTGTCACTGTTTACAAATGGTTCTTCATCCCATTGGACAAGGTCAGCCTCCTCTTTGACAATCTCGTTCTTCTGCATCTGGGTAAAATGCAGGGAGGAGAAGAGAAGGGTGAGGTTTTCTTTTATTTCATCCGGAAGGCGTGTAAAGATATCTTCAAAGCTGTTTGACATGTCATCAGTCTATACGTCTCTTTTAAAAAGGGGAAGGAACGGGTATTCTTATGCTATGGAAAGTGCAAGAGAAATGGCCAGGGCATTACCCGAAAACCCGGGCTGCTACCTTATGAAGAATGATAAGGGAACTGTCATCTATGTCGGTAAGGCCAAGAATCTGAAGAGAAGGGTGAACCAGTATTTTCTCCCCAACCGGAATCTGAAGACCCAGGCACTTGTCGAGAAGATAGCCAGAATCGAGTATGTTATAACCGGTAATGAGTATGAGGCACTTGTGCTTGAGAACAATCTCATCAAGAAGTATGACCCCCATTACAATATCCTATTGAAGGATGGTAAGAGCTACCCTGTTATTAGAATCACCAAAGAGCAGTTTCCGCGGGTCTTCAAGACACGGAGGATAATCAAAGACGGCTCCATATACTACGGCCCTTATCCTGACGGCAAGAGACTCGATATTTATCTCGATACTGTAAAGGAGATGTACCCCCTCCGTCTCTGCTCAGGACCGCTGAAGAAGAAGGACTCTCCATGTCTCTACTACCACCTCCATAAGTGCTCGGGGCCGTGTATCGGGGCAATTACACCGGCTGAGTATGGGGAATATGTGAAAGCTGTCAGGTCTTTCCTGGACGGTGATGACTCATCTCTCATAAATAAGGCTGAGAAGGAGATGTTTGAGGCATCGAAGCGACTTGATTATGAGACTGCTGCCAGAAAGAGGGATCTTATCTCAGCATTGAAGGTGATGCAGAAGAACCAGGCTGTGGAAGACCTTAACAGTGAAAGCAGTGATGACAAGCGTGATTATGCTGCACTTGAGATGCGTTCCTACCTCTGTACTGTCTCCATAATGCAATTCAGGGAAGGACGCCTCATAGGGAAGGCGTTGTACCGCAGTGAGTGTCTGTCTGATGAGACTGAGACACTGCTTTCATTTCTTATCCAATACTACTCTGACGGTGATTCCCTTCCCCGTGAACTCTATGTATCACATGATATAGATTCGGAACTGCTCTCCAGATACTTCAGGGAGGAACTCAAGAAGGATATATCTGTGAATGTCCCAAAGGACGGAAAGCATTACCGCATCCTCCGTCTTGCTGCCGAAAATGCCTCCCGTGATGTCGAGAAACGTCTGAGCGCCACAGATAATACCCCTGCCCTGGAGAGACTGAAGGATGAGCTTGGCCTACTCTCTCTCCCCCGCCTCATCGAGGGTTATGATATCGCCCAGCTCTCTGGTAAATATACTGTTTCCTCATTGATAGTATTCCGGGATGGTAATCCGTCAAACAAGGAGTACAGACACTTCTCGATGAAGAGCCTGGAAGAGGGGGAGATTGATGACTTCAAGTCAATCCGTGAGGCTGTCTTCAGACGTTATAAGCGACAGAAAGATGAGAAGAATGAACTTCCGGGCCTTGTGATGATTGACGGGGGAATCGGACAGGTACATGCCGCACTCTCTGCTCTGGACGAACTGGGACTCTCCCTTCCTGTTGTGGGACTGGCAAAGAAGGAGGAGACTATTGTCTTTCCCTCCGGAGAGGAACTTCATCTCGATAAATCAGACCCGGGACTCAGAGTGTTGATTGCAGTCAGGGATGAGTGCCACCGCTTTGCGACATCTTTCAACCAGCGTATGCGTTCCTCCGACGCATCATTCAAACTCCTTGAGTCCATCGAAGGTGTCGGAAAGACTCGTAGCAGGCGCATCATGGAGAAGTACGGCACTGTAGAAGATATACTCTCCCTCTCAAAAGAGGAACTTGCAAAGGGTGCGGGCATTCCTGTTGCTGTTGCCGAGAGGGTGCTGAGGAAGCTCAACTTCTAGCTAAAGTGATTTGGGGTGAGCACAAGAGGTGAGAGGTCGAGCGGAGTTTCTGCTCCTTTCGATACGATTATCGAATATACAAGAAGTTCGGAAGTCATTACAAGACTGTCGCTGGATGCAGCTTTGAGGAGTGTGTCAGCCTTCCCGATGAGGAGTATTATCCTCTCCACATCTTCAAGTGAGTAGTTACGCATCGTGGTTTTGAAGAGCTCTGCCTCCCTGAAGTTCACTCCGGGCTTTCCCTTGAACGGGGTGGTGTATGTAGTGAAGGCAACGAGGGTTTCAAAGATGGTCCTCTCAGCCATCCCTCGGCTTCTCATCTTCAAAGCCTCCTCGATCCGCCTGAACTGGTTCCCGACCACTGTGAATGCCGGAAGTATGTTTCTTGAGTCATTGAGTGCTATCGAGCCGACAATATTGAGGGCCCTCTCAAGATCTCTCTCTCCGAGGGCACGGAAGAGTGTGTATCCGTTCTCCCCTCTGGATGCAGTCGAGTAGGCCTCGATGTCATCGCGCTCGATTGTGTTCTTCTCACCCTTTATTCTGAGGAAGTTTGTTATGGAGAGCACAAGATTCTTCATCTCTTCTGTGTTGTTCTCCACTGTATTCAGAATTTCACGTATTGCATCCGGTGTGATGTTGAAATGCTCTTCTTTAGCTTTATTTCGGATCCACTCTATCTTCTCACTTTCCTTGAGTTCCCAGAAAATCCTTGTTCTTTCCTTTCCTGCCGCATCCACGATAACCTTGTCGAACTTTGAGAGTGCAGTCTCTGTGGATGTGATTATGAGTGTCAGGTCACTTTGATTGTCCTTGACGGCCTCAATGGTCTGAAGGTAGACCGGATCTGATTTCTTCAGCTCATCCAGCCCCTTTATTACAATGAACCTGTGAGAGGCGAAGAGTGAAGGCTGGCTGACTGCAGCTATATAGTTTGACTCGTCATCATCCCCAACAAAGAAGGAGTAGCATTCTGTATCTGGAAAACTCTCCAATAACGAGCCTTTTATTTTTCTTATCAGATTATTCTTCTCGCCTTCTTCCGGGCCCAGCAATATGTAAATGTCTGCCATAAAAACCTCTAGTAGTATCGCCTCACTTCAATAAGCTTACCATAAATGGGAAAGTTTTTTCTCCTGATAATTCCAGTTGTATCATTTTCAGCCCAGAGTTCCGTATAGGATGAGGTTATGTGTATCCTCCTCAATACCAGAGGCCCGTCCTCATCCTTCTCTGCCAGTACTATATCTTCATCGTCAGCTGTTTCTGTACGTCTGATGACGGCAATATCTCCCGGGATTATTCCACTGTTTTTCATGCTTTCACTTGTCACACGGTAGGCAAAGACATCCTCCCCGAGTTTTCTCTCCACCATCAGAGTTTTTGTGCTTCCGCCTTCAAGTTCATCCCCAGTGGGTTCCCTTTCAAAGAATGGAACGGGGATATTCTCCCTCAGGTTCCTCTCATCCTCTGTCAGCCTTATACTTCTCTTCCTGTCTTTTTCTACCTCTATATATCCCTTCTTCTTGAGAGATTCCACTGCATAGTGCGCTGCGGGGACGGAGAATGAGAAGCGTGACGCTATTTCTTCCAGTGTAGGAGAGCGCCCCTCAGTAATTATTGAGTGGGAGATAAAATCGAGAATCTCACTCTGTCTCTTTGTCTTTTTCTTCATACATCACCTGCGGGGACGAAAAAAACAGAGGCCGTCCAGCCTCTGCTTGGTACCGGAAGACTTCCTCAGACCTCCTTTACGATTTCCTTCTCTTTCTTTGCTACTCCCTGAATCTTGTCAGCGAGCTTCTCTATACCTTCATATAATTCATAACAGTCAACTGAGACCAGTTTTTCTTTTCTCCAGATGAAGTGAAGAGAAGCATCCAGATGGAAGCCGATTCCCTTCGATTCTTTCTTTACAGTAATGTCCAGGTCCTGAAGATAGTCTTCTGCAAAACCAATCTTCTGGAGTTTCTTGTCAAGAAATGCTCTGTCTTCTTCGTTTGGTGTGTAACCGATGCCTCTGAATGTGATGTTCATTTCTTTCTCCTTTCAAGCTTAAGCTTGCTCAATAGCCCTTTCCGAATGGAAACCAACAGGGAAGAATCTTCTCCCCTTATGATTAAATTGTACATTCAAACAGCCAAAAGACAAATGTTTCTTTGATGTACTTCAGTTTTTCAGGCATCCGAGAGGAACAACAAGAACACCGTCTTTGCGACGGTAGGGGTATCTGTCGACACCGGTGAGAACCATAAGGAAAGAAGGCTCCTTCATTTTTGTCGTATCGAGTCTATTACGGAGCTTCAGGAGGTTTTTTGCGCCAGTTTCTATTGCACTGTCCCCTCCGAGCTTCACTTCAATGAGTCCGTATTTCCCGTTTCTCAAATGTATGACTGCATCACATTCCAGATTCTCCTTGTCGCGGTAGTGATATACTTTGCCGTCGATTGAATCGGCAAAAACACGCAGGTCCCGGATACAGAGCGTCTCAAAAAGAAAACCGAATGTCTGTAAATCATTCATCAGGTCTCCCGGCCCGATTCCCAGAGCTGCTGCAGCAATTGACGGATCCACAAAATAACGTGTATTTGATGTCCTTATTGCGGTTTTTGACCTCAGGTTAGGGTTCCATGCGGGCATATCTTCTATGACAAAGATTTTCCTGAGGGCCTCTGTATAAGAGACAACTGTGTCCTCGCTTATTGACATGTTGCTGTTTTCTGAGATGTCTTTTGCGATTACGGAGTAACTTGCCTGGCTTCCAAGATTTCTTGAATAGGAGCGCATCAGTATTTTGGCTCTTTCCGGATCTCTTTTTACTCCGTCGGCTCTGCTGATATCTGAATTGATTACACCGTCGAAGTAGTCAATTGCCTGGTTGAGGGCTATTTCATCCTCCATGTCCAGAGCTCGTGGCCACCCTCCACGGCATACCAGAAAGGCCAGTCGCTCGATGTCTATATCTGATTCTCCTGCTATTTCGGCATCTCCATCAAAAATGGATTTCAGGCTTATGGTCCCTGAAGAATCACCCGATTCATATAAACTCATAGGTCTCATCAGGAGCCAGGAGAAGCGTCCTGTTCCCGAGTGTTTGATTTCACTTGTGTCGGCAGGGACAGATGAACCGGTAAGTATGAATTGTCCTAGTTCTTCTCGGTGGTCAACCTCGAAACGCACTGCATCCCAAAGTCTCGGGGCAAGTTGCCACTCGTCTATAAGCCTTGGAGTTTTTCCTGCCAGAACCTGTTTTGGATTAAGCTCTGCCAGTGTGAGATTAGCTGTTCCTCTGTCGGGATTATCCATGTAAAAGACGCTCTCTGCTGTCTGTTCTGCAGTTGTTGTCTTGCCGCACCATTTGGGGCCTTCTATAAGGACGGCTCCTTTGCCTTTCAACTTGGTTCTTAAGAGCTCATCGGCAATCCTTTTTCTGTATTTCTTTTTTTTCTCTTCCATTTTAGGTTTCTCTTTATATAAGCACTAATTACTTTTATTATGATATTACTTTTTCTGAGCAAAGTCCAATATTTTCCGGCATTTGGCGGAAAT
>CAVIAZ010000026.1:0-7336 GCA_963640795.1 bacterium
CCTCATAGTGGCATTGTTTCTTCCACTCAACATCAAAGAATGATGGACAGTGAGATTCAATATCTTAATGGTTGGGAACTTCTTGTGAACAGGCTCCAGAACACAGAAAAGTGTGAAGTGAATATTACTGGTTCAAGCTCAAAACTCCTTCTTGATGAGACTTCCAGTGTCCTCGGTGGACGTAAGATAGGGTGGAATCTTTATTGTTATTCTTACAGGGAATTTCTGAGAGCAAAGGGCGAGCTTTGTGAAAGTACATTCTCCAGAAAGTTCAAAGACAGTCAGCCTGGGCTTTTTAAAGAATACCTCTCTGTTGGTGGATTTCCGGAATCACTTCTTTTCTCAAAAGACAACACACGGCGTATCTTCTTTCAGAATACCGCCAATGACATAATATTCAGAGATATCGTCCTGCGACATGACGTGTCGAAGCCTGAGGCATTGAAGACCATGGTGAATGTACTTGCCTCTATGGTTGGTGGATTGATGACCGAGAGCAAACTGTACAATAGGCTTTCCGGCATGCATGTAGCCATCTCAAAGCCGACGATGTCCCAATACCTGGATTATATAGCAGAAAGTTATGCATTTTTCTTTATTCCGATCCGCAGTTACAATCTTGCTGTTCAGGCAACAAATGGTAAGAAGGTGTACTCTGCAGATCATGCCCTGGCAAATGCAATCTCCGGACTCTCTCCAAACAATGTGGGACAGAAACTTGAGAACATTGTCTTTCTCCACCTCAAACGGAAGACAGATATGGTCTTCTATTATAGGACGGAGTCAGGATTCGAAGTGGATTTTGCTTCTGGCCCCGACGATGATATATGTCTTGTCCAGGTTTGTGCAGATGATACCTTGACACGTGAAACAAGAAGCCTGGAAGAAGCTATGAAAGAGCTGGATGTGAAAGAATCTGTTATCGTGACACTTTCAGAAGAAAAGGATATTGCTTTAGAGGCTGGGATAATACATGTTGTCCCTGCATGGAAATATCTTCTGGGAGATTAGGATACTCGACAAACTCGACAAACTCGACAAACTCGACAAACTCGACAAACTCGACAAAATTTTGTCGAGTACTCGATAAAAAAATTGTCGAGTACTAGACAGCTAGACTTTGCCTGATGTAGAATTGGTTGGAGGATAAGATGGCTATTCCTGTAGATATTCAAGAATTATTGGATGCCAGAGTTGTTGAATCGACGCGTATAGAATACAAGGCTGGTTTCAATCCGGCAGCGATAGTAAGAACCTTATGTGCGTTTGCAAATGATATGGACAATACAGGTGGAGGTTATATCCTTATCGGAGTCGAGGAGGAGAATGGCAGACCGAAATTTCCTTTGAAAGGAGTTGACCTTAATGATGTTGACTTGATTTTAAAGAATCTCCTAGAGTACTGCCATTATATTGAACCTCTTTATGAGCCTGTATCTGAGCCTGTAAAGTATTTTGATTTATCGGATAACACGGAAAAAGAAATTATTGTCATTTGGGCTCCTGCAGGGTATGGAAGGCCGTATAAGGCTCCAAAAAATGTATTGGATCCGAAGAGTATAAAAGAATTTTATATAAGAAAGTTCTCTTCAAGTGTGGTGGCTTCGCAACTTGAGATGAAGGAGCTTTTTTACATTTCATCATCAATTCCTTTTGACGACAGACCATGTCTCCCGGCAAATGTTGAAGACCTCAGCAAAGATCAGATAAAATCTTTCCTCTATGAGATTGGAAGCAAAATCTATCCTGACTCCGATAAGAAAAGTCTGTTGTCTCTTGCCCAAGATTTAAGAATTGTTTCCGGAAGTCCTGAGAATATAAAACCTCTTAATGTGGGAATTCTTATGTTTTCTGATAGAACACAGAAGTATTTTCCATATGCACGTATTGAACTTGTCTTTATTCCTGATCCTACCGGAACCAACATGATTGAAAAAGTTTTTACCGGGACACTTCAGAACCAACTTCGGGGGGCTGTCCAATACATTAAAGATAATGTAATCCAGGAAGCTGTTATCAAACATTCTGATAAGGCGGAAGCTGAGAGATTTTTCAATTATCCTTATGAAGCTATTGAGGAACTTTTAGCAAATGCTGTTTATCATAGGTCTTATCAAAATCATGAACCGGTTACAGTAAGAATAGAGAAGGATTCAATCGAAATTACCTCAACTCCAGGGTTTGACAGGACTATTTCTGACGAAGCGATAAGCAATTATAATCTTCGTAGCAGAGTATATCGTAACAGAAGAATAGGGGAATTCCTTAAAGAGCTGCATTTGACAGAAGGGAGAAATACGGGATTCCCGAATGCTTTTACGGCATTGGAAAGGAACGGTTCGGGAAAGCCGGAATTTCTGATGAATGATGAGCGTGATTTCATTAGTGTTATAATCCCTATACATCCATATTTCAAATCTTCTGCAAAGGCTGAAAAGGATACACTGTATTTCGAGAAGGTACTTTCTGCTCTTGAAGAATCAATGACCCTGACACAACTTGCACATAAAATGGGATATAAGGGAATCAGCAGGAAATTGAAGAGTTCATTAGAAATTCTTCTTAGCAAAGGGAGAGTTGAATCTTTCATTGAGAATGGAGAGATAAAGTATAGGAAAAAACGAGGGTATTAATGCTTTACCCACAGTAAAAAAGAGGTGCCGTTAAGCACCTCGTAGTCCCCCCTGGTGGACTTGAACCATCGACCAAAAGATTATGAGTCTTCTGCTCTAACCACTGAGCTAAAGGGGGATAGCTAGAGTAATCTAGCACAAAATAAACCTCGTTTCAACTAGCTGAAAAATGAATTTTCAGAGTATGCATAATTGTTGTAGACTGAGACAAGTGAGGATTTATATGAAAAAGGTGGTTATTTTTCTTCTTGTTCTGGTTATGGCATCTGGTCTCTTTGCCTCTGACCTTCACTTTCTCTTCAAGGATCTCGGACAGCACCCGGATTTTCTTGGAGGGTTCCTGCCGACTTATCTTTTAATCGGTGCAGGATATGATCTTCCGGACTTGATTGACGGCAATAAGACACAGGTACAGCTTCTTGTGGGAGATGGCTATACCCAGCGCCTCATGTGGCTTGATAAGGACAGCGGGGCCAATAACTTTGACAATGGTGTCTGGAATAAGGAGAATGCACTCCGCTTCAATGTATGGCAGAATGAACTCTCGCTGAGATTTATCCAGGGCTTTATGTCGAGTCCGGTAGGAGAAAAGGACCTTCTTACTCTTACACTTAACCTTACTGCAAAGTATGAGAGATACTACTCTTCATCGAAATTCCTCTTCTTCAACATAGGCGGAAACTTTGATAAAGTCATTGACTCTTCATATGATGGGAAAATCTATCCCGAACTTAACGGCGGGAAGGATTTTCTGGGAGGGGAAATCGCACTTAACCTGAAGCTCGACATGATGGAAGATACGCTTCACACGAATAACGGAATATGGTCGGGGCTGGATGTGAAGGTCGGGCCGAGCTGGCTGAACAGAGGGGCATCAGGACATGCTTCCTATATTTCTGTGATATCGAACACGGTAGGGGCAAGGACATTCTATAACCTGGAAAATGCCAAAGGGGACTCCATGTTCTCAATCTCCCTTGCTGACAGGTTCAATGCTTCCTTTACAACCGGTGATGCTGTTCCGTCATATATCCAGGGACCTGTATCACTCGGACGCAAGGTCAGGGGATTCAATACATATACGTATGCAACTGAGTTCAGTGTAGTCAATAATTTCGATATCCGCTTTGCCGGTCCGGACTTGGGAGTTGACGGGATAGCCCCGAGAATCAACTTATTTATCGACTGCGGTTACGGCTGGGGTAAGGTATTCAATACAGAGAGAAAGGAGAATAACCTCCTTGCTTCCTGCGGTGTACAGATTGAGATGTCATTCTTCGACATAATCGACCTCGGATATGAAGTCAACTACCTTCTTGTCGATAAGGACAAATACACCCAGGCAGGAAGAAAGATTACAACCAACTTCACGTTCTTCCTTGATTTCTGATAAGAAAAGGCAAAGAAGATTGTAACCGCTCTTGACTGTCCTGTTTAAAATTAGAGAGCGCCCGGAATGGTGCTCTCTTATGTCACTTGCTCGATATTACTATGCCGCCTGCTGCGAGGTAGGGGAGAATTGAGTAGCCGTCAGAGACCCTCTCTTCTGTTATTCCTCTTATGCTGTTGAGTATGGAGTAAAGGTTGCCGTTGACCATCGTCTCGTTAACAGCGCCCTTTATCTCTCCGTTCTCTATGTAGAAGCTGGACTTGGCAACGCCGGAGAAATCACCATTGACGGAAGGCTCTCCTCCTGAGAATCCTCCAATGATAAGTCCCCGTTCCGTCTTTCGGATTAGGCTTTCAAGACTCTCGTCTCCGCCGTCCATTACGATATCACGGCTGGAATTCCTTGTAACTGAATTTCCTGTCTTGTTGGCTGCATAGAGCGAGAGTAAGAATGATTTGAGAATGCCTTTCTCCAGAACAGGCACATCCTCTGTCCTGTATCCGTCATCTGTGATGAGCTCCCCGCCAACTATGTTTTCGTTGGACGACTCCAGCATTATAGATATTCTTTCATCTGCAACTTTCTGGTTGAGCTTGTCCTTCCAGAGGCTCACGCCACTCTGGATTATCGTGTCTGAGATGTTATCGAGGATACAGCTTAGAAACTGTCCTAGGCACCCCGGGGTGAAGATTACTGTCCCCGTAAATTTGTCCCCGAAGGAGACAGTTTTGAGACTCTTCGACTTAGCCTCGAGGTCAGCCCTGATTGAGCCAAGCTCTATAAAGGGCCTATCAAGTGTCTTTGTCATACATGATGAGTAACCAGCACCTGTAGTCACATCGCCTTCATGGGCAGAGTATCCGAGATAGAATTCGTAGAAGCCTCCCTTTGAGTGGTACTCTGTTCCATTTGAGTTGTGGTAAACGGTCTCAAAGTGGTTATGTTCTCCTACTGTGTCCATGACAAGGAGGTTGGGATAGGTAACTCTTATATACTCAAGGAGTTCCTTTATCCGGGAGAAGAAGAGTGCAAGATCGTCTTCATCCCCTCTGTCTATGTTCATTTTCCCTTCATCCGGTGCAATGTCATAAGCTTCATCAGGCTCTGATGAGAGTGCGGAGGAAATGGCATCATCAATCGTCTTCTCCACAGCTTCAGAAGAAAGATCGCTGGAGTTCCCCGTTCCCTTCTTTCCGTCAATGAACACGGATAGGGAGAAGGAAGAAGAAAATGTTGTCCTGAGGAGCGAGAATTCACTGTTCTTTGCTGTGAATTCTTCTTTCTTTCCTTCTGTGACAGTGTAGGCGAATTTTTCCACGCCTTTACTTCTTAGTTTTTCCTCTATACTCAGTTCTCTCATCATCTTCCTCCAATCATGATTTTGCATCTTAACTGGGGACCACCCATTCCGACTGGAATCATCTGTTTCTTCCCGCACATGCCACCGGAAGACCAGATGACATTATCGGAAACCATATCGACTGACTTCAGCATCTCAAATGCTATTCCCGATACCGTAGTATCGAGGATGGCCCTTTTGAGTTTTCCTTTCTTTATCTCGTAACCCATTGTGACACCGAACATGAATTCCCCCGAGAGGTCTGCCTGGCCGTTATTCGTGTCTGTCAGGTAGTAGCCGTCATCTATGGATGAAATCATATCTTCCAGTTTATCATTTCCCGGAAGGATGGCCGTGTTACGCATCCTTATTATTGGCTCATCTCCGAATGACCATGCCCTGGCATTTCCCTGTGGCTTTACGCCATAGAGGTCTGCTGTCTCACGGTTATTCATGTACCCTACAAGGATGCCGTCCTTTATGAGAACTGCGTCTTCGGCAGGCACTCCCTCGTCGTCGAGGATAATCGGAAGCGGGGCCGTATGACCGAATGCCGAGTAAGCAAAATCCACCAGGCTGACAAGAGGAGATGCAACAACTTTTCCTTTCATCGGGCCGGCAACACTTCCTCCCCTGACAAGATCTGCTTCCACGGTATGTCCTACAGCCTCGTGTGCAAGCATCCCGGAGAGGATTCCCCCAAGCACTACTGTCTTGAGTCCTGCTTCCGCATAGACACCTTCCTTTTTGTCCATCAGACTCCGGTAGAGCTCGTCTATCTTCGGAAAGAGCCATTTTACAGACTTGAAATGATTATCGAAACTACCCCTTCCGCCGTATGAGTTAAAAAGTTCAACGGGAACTCCATCAGGGGTTAATGTACTGATTGATATGATGATGTATGCACGCGGGTTTATAACGTGTCCGCTCGACATACTGCTTGAGTAGATGATCTTGTCCTGGCTGTCTTCCCTGTAGCTGACAGAGCGTGAGACAAGTCCGGGGCAGTGTGAGACTATATACTCGTCAACTTCCCTTATTGCAGCGATTATCTCTTTCTGGGAAGCATCATTGATTGTCCTTTCTGTCTCGAACCTCTTCTTTGGGTAGTCTGTAAACGGAGGAAGATTCCTTGGTGCGTTTTCAGAGAGGAACGACGCATTCTTCCCCGCTTCCCATATGACAGTGTCAGCAGAGCGCTTTGAGTAGTCTGCAGAGGATGCAAAACCATATACTCCATTTCTGTACACAAGGGCGCTGACTCCACGGCCTTCGGAGCGTACGTTGCTCACAAGACTTCCGTTATTGAGAGTTGCCCTTCTCAGCCTGTTCTCATGCCCTCGGAGAACTGTCTGTTCCCCGTCTCTGAATAGAGCTGTGCTTTCTTTGATTATGTCGCTAAGCATATTCACTCCTGAATATATGGGTTTGTTGTCACTTCGACTTTCTCAATAGTCAGGCCGGCTTCCTTCAGAAGATTCTCCGTATCTTCAAGTTCATACTCTGCAACATACGGGATAGTGTAGATTATTGTCTCACCGTCCCTTTCAGCTTCCGGCCTGAAAGAGTAGAAGATGAGTGTCTTATATTTCTCAAGTGCTATTGAGATATCGTACGGAGTGAGTGTGATTGAATACCATCCGCTGTTTTCTGTGACAGCTGTTTCTTCTTTCACCTTTCCGTTGACAATTGCAGTGTCGAGGACAGTGTCTGACTGACCCCAGATGCCAAGGCCAGTGAGAGTCTCCTTCGAGAGTGCTAAATCACGCCCGGGGAGGGTGTCACCCATGGGGCCTGCTATTTTTACTGTAGTGGTTTTCTCGCCGAGGCTCAAAGATATGACAGAGGAGACAGCATACTTGTCAGAGTAGGCATTGTCTCCTTTTTCCTCTCCATTCCAGAAGACTGTGTCTGCTGCAATGGAAGTAAGAATAATTAATGACAGAGTAAGTAAAACAAATATCTTTTTCACAG
>CAVIAZ010000026.1:7466-17448 GCA_963640795.1 bacterium
AAAGGTCGTATATACTTAATGAAGTAAGGAGAAAATCCATGACAAAAAAAGAATTTTTGGAAAAAGTAAAGAAAGCACACTCCTGTGATGAACTTATAGCTCTTGCCAATGCGAACGGAATCAAACTCGAAAGATCAAAAGCAGAGGAGATTCTGGCCCGCCTTAATAAGAGTTGTGAAATCTCTGATGATAATCTGGCTTCTGTTTCAGGTGGGGTCGCAGTTAGGGATGACCTGAATCTTGGTACATGTGACGAAGAAATTGACGATGAATGGATGGCTGCTATATTTGAGGCAATGGGCTCTAAGGGGAGATGGTGAGAAAAGATATATAGTGAGTCTCATTTGAAATTATAGCCAATAATTATTCCTATGTGAGAGTAGAATTCTGTAATTAATTATGTATAAAGTCTTCAGGTAAGCTTTGGCATGCTTAGGAAATTTCTATGGCTCTCAAGGCTTTTATGTTTCAGGTACATGGACTTATTGTTGAACAAAGAGGTGCTCTTTGTCATAATCAGAACATGAGTGAAAATTTGAATCAGTCTACCCATTGGGCAGATATTATGGCCGATAAGATTATCAGAGAGAAGGGAGATAAGCCAAGCTATACATGTGCCAGTGGCATTACCCCTTCCGGAACTGTTCATATCGGCAATTTCAGAGAGATTATTACTGTTGAATTGGTTGTCCGCTGTTTGAGGGAAAGGGGAAAGAATGTCAGATTCATCTATTCCTGGGACGATTATGATGTATTCAGGAAGGTTCCGAAGAATATGCCGGAGCCGGAACTCCTGGCAACTTATCTGCGTAAGCCTATTACTCTTGTTCCAGATACCAAGCACCGTGCAGAGAACTATGCACGCGGTAATGAGGTGGATGTCGAGAAGATTCTCCCGACAGTCGGTGTTTATCCGGAATTCCTTTACCAGGCTGAGAGATACAGGACAAACAAGTACGCAGAAGATATAAAGACTGCACTTGAGCACAGGGATGAGATCAGAGCTGCGCTCAATGAGTACAGGACAGAACCTCTCCCGGAGAACTGGTGGCCGGTATCTGTATTCTCATCCTTTACAGATAGGGACAACACAACTGTCACCGGGTGGGACGGTGAGTACGGGCTTACATACCATGATGATGAACTCGATAAAACTGAAACTATCGATATCCGTACAACTCCGAATACAAAGCTTCCGTGGCGTGTTGACTGGCCGATGCGCTGGGTTAAGGAAGGAGTCGACTTCGAGCCGGGCGGAAAGGACCATCTGACCGAGGGGGGCAGTTACGACACAGCAAAGAATGTTGTGAAGGTGTTCGGAGGTACTGCTCCTGTTTCAATGAGATATGACTTTGTGAGACTCAAGGGAATGGGCGGAAAGATTTCCTCCTCAGGCGGGGACGTTGCTGACCTCTATGATGTTCTTGCTATCTATCCTCCGGAGATTGTCCGTTACCTCTTTGTAGGAACCAAGCCACAGAGTGAGTTTGCTATCTCATTCGACCTTGATGTTCTGAAGATCTATGAAGACTACGATAACTGTGAGAGAATCTACTTTGGTCTTCTGCCTGTAAAGGAACAGAGAAAAGAGAAGGAGAAGAGAATCTATGAGCTCAGTCAGGTTGATGACAAAGCTATCCCGACTGAACCGGGATACCAGATTCCATTCAGACACCTCTGTAACTATATCCAGATTTATTCCGGAGACAGTGATAAGGTGCTCTCACGCTTGAGTGATGCTACTCCAAGTCAGAAGGAAAGGCTGAAGGTCAGAATTGAATGCGCCAAGAACTGGCTTAGGGACTATGCTCCTGATGAATTCAAGTTCTCTCTTCAGACAGAGAAAGATGCTCTTTATGAAGCAACAGAAAATGAGAGAAAAGCTATCAGAGACTTTGCAGGATACGTTGAGAAGTATCTTGATGAGCTCGGAGAGAAGGAATTCTCCAATTACATCTATCAGGCTGCTGCAGACAACTCGCTTGAGAATGCAGACTTCTTCAGAGTTATCTATACAATTCTTATAGGAAAGGAGAAGGGGCCGAAGCTTGCAGGATTCGTGAAGGCATGCGGAAGCGAGACTATCCTCCCGATTCTCAAAAGATATTAACTATAAAGTTTACCAATATGTTTCCCCCGGAGTTTCGGGGGATTATTATTCGACTATATAAAGGGTTAAACATATTATGTATTTACTTTTCATCTAAGTTAGTTTAAACTAATTATATGAAGGAAAGCGAACTCGATATAAACAGAAAGTGCCATGTCGTCTACACAAAGAAGTGCAAGAATGTAATTTTGAAGTATCTTGGAAAGCATTACAGAAAGGATGAGATAGACTCTGTCTTCACTGCTGTGCAAAAGCAGTTTGTGGAGTATTTGAAAACCTGGCGGACAGACCTTGGAGGAAAGAAGAATCCACGTAACGGGGTCTCGGGTACTTATGACTGTATTATGTTCTTCAGCTACTATGTGGTGTGTAAGGATGTGACATCCTTTGAAGAGATTGAGAAAATGTGCGAAGAAATCTTCCTTGAAGGCTTCAGTAGATTGAGCTTTGTTGATGCCAACAGGCCTTTCTTCAAGAAACTTCTCTATGTGGCATTCACAAAGGCAAAGAAGCGTTGCGACAAGTGGCCGGACTATGAGATGACAGTCGAGCCGTACAGAAAGGGGGAGCCACTAAGATATAAGTTCACATCATGCCCGGTTGCTGAGTTTGCCCGCGAGCACGGACTAGTTGATATCCTCCCCGCCCTGTGCAATGTTGATTATCCTGCTCTTGAGGTGATGCATGCACGCCTTGTCAGGACAACCACTCTTGGAAGGGGGGACTACTGCGACTACGCAATTGTAGGGGACAGGGATCCGTACCTTGAGAAACATCCGGAATACAGGGATGAAAATGGCGGAAGGTGGAATAAATAACGGGAAAACGGACTAAAAACAAAAACAAACATAAAGTGTTTAATTGCTTTTATGATAAAGTTTTCAATTCTTAAAGACTTTGTCCAGTATTATTGAATTCTGTCTCCATTTTTCGGCTGTCTTTACCTGGAGGTCAAGTCTTACTGTGGAGGAGGGGAAGATTCTCTTTATCTCCTTTCTTGCCTCTGTTCCTATACGCTTTATATTTGAGCCGCCCTTACCGACAATGAATCCTTTCTGGCCGTCACGTTCCACACAGATGAATGCTCTTATCCAGACTTCCTTTGTCTCTTCATTGTATTCAAGGTCAGATACCTCCACATAGATGACATGTGGAAGTTCATCCGAGAGGTTCGATATTGTCTTCTCCCTGATTATCTCGCTGATTCTGAACTCCAGGTCCTGGTCAGTATATTGGCTCTCGTCATACATCAGCTCGCCTTCCGGGGCCAGGGAGTAGAGGGCAATGAGGATATCATCAATGCCGTCATCATTGAGAGCGGAGGCCACAAAGACATCAACTGAGGGGAGATTTTTATTTATGAAGAACCTGGCATCCTGGATGTTCTCGTCTGTAAGCACATCTTTCTTGTTGATTACTGCCACGGTCTTTACCCTGGATGAGCGGATCATCTTTGCTATGGTCTCTTCCTCTTCTCCAGCGCTTCTTCTTCCGTCTACCACATAGAGAATGAGGTCGCTGTCCTTCAAAGATGAAATTGTAACTTCCTGCATGCGCCTGTTGATGGTTTTCTCCGACAGATGATAGCCCGGGGTATCTGTAAAGACAAGCTGTCCTCTCTGGTCTGTATATATGCCCCTGATTTTGTTTCTAGTTGTCTGCGGGGTGGGGCTTGTTATCGAGACTTTCATCTCACATATTGTATTGACCAGTGTTGATTTACCGCTGCTTGGCCTTCCTATTACCGATACTGTTGCGCTTTTCATACGCTAATTATTGTTTAGAAAGAAGAAAATTGCTATATGCATTTCCCAAAGCGCCTCTTTTTGATTATTATCTTTGTATGGACGAAAAGAAACAGAATATAGATCCGACTCTGTTGGATAAGCTCATGAAGACACGCTCTGTCATGATTAGCGGTGAAATTAATAAGGATTCTGCAAATGACTTTGCTGTACGTATGCTGGTTCTCGACAGCGAGAGCAGTGATCCCATCACAGTATATATCAACTCTCCCGGCGGGGATGTGGACTCCGGCTTTGCCATCTATGACACAATCAGGTTTGTGAATTCTCCTGTCACAGTCGTTGGCATGGGGCTTGTTGCGTCTGCAGCAGCACTCATCTTCCTCTCTGTCGATAAGGACAGGCGTCTTGCTTTCGAGAATTCGACTTACCTTATCCACCAGCCTCTTTCACAGCTGAAGGGAACTGCAATCGACCTCGATATTTATGCGGGGAAGCTTGAGTCTTTGAGAAAGAAGCTTGATGGTGTTATTGCATCTGCTGTGGGTAAGCCCCTTGATGAAGTTGCTCTGGACACAGAGAGAGACCATTGGCTGACAGCTGAGGAGGCTGTCGAATACGGCCTTGTCGGAAGGATAATCAAAAAGAAATCAGAAATCTGAAAATATCTTCATTGACAGACTGAAGGCGGGGGAGAAATCTCCTGCTTTTTTCAATGATGAGTGAACCTACTGTTGAATCACAAGCATGAACTGCCACTCTGTCTTGCTTCATAGAAAATCTCATCACATTCCTGACATTTGTAGCCTGATAACCAGAAGGCTAGGATTGTTAGTTTACGTCTTGAGAAGATTTTCTCCCAAAAGAGTCAGAAAACTTTGACAAAATCCCGGATTTTTCTGTTTAAGTAGTATGAGCATTATATTTTTACTTCTTTTACTGCTACTAAGTTCGTGTTCTCCCTCCAGGGAAAACGGGGTGTTCACTGTCACAAGCTGGAATGCCTATTGCTTCTTTGACGGTGTTGATAATTCCACCGAATATACAGAGTTTACTTCCTCAAGTGGCTACACAAGGGCCAAATACCTCCAGCGGGTGGAGGATGCAGCCCTCTACATGGCGGCCAATATGGGCGATAGTGATATCATCATACTCCAGGAGATAGAGTCTTCAGATGTACTGTATGACCTTCTTGAGGCTGGGTTGAAAGATATCGGGTTTATGTATTACGGTCTGGCACAGGCAGAGGACGGGATTCTCTCTGTGGGGTTTGTGTCGAAGACAAAGCCTTCGTCATTCCGCTTCCATTCTACTGAGACCTCCCGTCCGATTGCCGAAATCAATCTCCTTGTTGACGGAAAGATGGTGACAATCTTTGCTGTCCACCTCAAAAGCCAGCTTAATGAAGATGTGGAGAGGAAGGAGGAACTTGCTCTCATAGAGACTCTTGTTGAGGAGAGAGCGGGGGAGAATATCATCGTAATCGGGGACTTCAACACAGATTGCAGGACAGGTGGTGAGATGGGAGACGGAAAGAGCAATTCACAATATATCTTAAATCTGACAGGTGATGGATTTGGAGCTTATAACGGAGTCCTTTTCTCCCCGTATCTCGATTACTCAAGTCCGCTTGAGTGTGGTTCATACTATTACAGTGGAGACTGGTACTCCTATGACAATGCACTTCTCTCATCTGCTTTCTTTGACGGGGAGGGAATTGAGTACCTCGATTTCAGAATCATTTCTCCCGCTGAAGCGAAGAATACATCAGGTATTCCGGTGAAGTATGACAAATCGACTGGTACCGGTTACTCTGACCATTTTGCCATAATGCTCAGATGTGAGTACAATTGAGACATGGAAGAGAATCTGAGAGAGATATTGCTCGGCGGCCAGACATTCAGCTGGAGAGAAGAGGAGAATGGTGTGTTTGCCGCTGCCCTTAACGGCAGGGTTTACAGGGTAAAAAGCGTGGATGACGCTTATTCTGATCCGTTCCTTCATTCCTATTTTGATCTGGACTATGACTACGAAAAAGCCAGGAAAGATATAAAAGCAAAGGACCCTGTGCTGAGAAATGCTGTTGAGAGGGTCGGGAAATTGAGAATTCTGAAGCAGGATGAATGGACTGCTGCCATATCGTTCATCCTGTCCCAGAACAACAACATAAAGCGCATCACAGGGCTCTATAATAAGCTTTGTGAAAACTATGGACATAAGGTTGAGGATGGCTTCTGGACCTTCCCGTCTCCGGATGAACTGGAGGGGGTTACGGAGAGTGACCTCAGGGCTTTGGGAGTCGGCTTCAGGGCACCCTTTATATTGAGTGCCATCGAGAAGAGGGATATCTTTGAAGAAGTGAAAAATCTCCCTTTTGACAGGGCTATGGAAAAACTTCAGGAGATTAAGGGAATAGGTGTGAAGGTTGCCTCATGCATCCTTATCTTCGGCTATCAGAGGAGAGAAGGGTTTCCTGTTGATACGTGGATGCGTAAGTGTCTGGACCTTTATTATCCTGGGGTTTCTTTATCATATTTCTCACCGTATGAGGCACTTTGTCAGCAGTACTTATTTTCCTATATGCGTGGGAAGGACAGATAGAATCCAGTGCAAGATTATTTCTTTTGTCTTATAAAGTTGTGTTTTTGTTAGCACAAATAACTAAGGGCCGGAATAACCGGCCCTGTGTCCTTATCGTGCTACTTTGATGATATTTGCTTTAGCACAATTGTCATGATTGTAAACAACAAGATAAGTGCCGTCGTCAGACACCTCTAGGGCATTGTAAGCTGTGCTGTCGAGGGCTATGGATGTCCCCCTCTCGAGGTAGCAGTATTCGTCGTCCCTGATGGTTGGTGTTACCGTGTAGAGTTTCTTTTCGCTGTTGTCGATGAGATACCCGAAGCTGACATCATCACACATTGTGATTGCCCCGATTGTGCCCTCTTTCTCTATCTTCTCGACATTGTAGATTTCATAGTCATCTGTGGAGTCTGTATCGAGCTTGAAGTAGTAGATTCCCTCACTCGAAAGTACAAATGCAAAGATGCCGTCATTTGTGAGGAACCCGCAATCATAGCCATCCCTGAATTCATCCTTTACCTGGCCTTCTTCATAGTATTTCATATAGTCGTCGTAGCTGAGCCACATGTTGTACTCAGTGATGGAGGATGAATTGTACATCTTGTCATAATAGCATTCCATCGCCCTGGACCTCTGTCCTGCGGTGATGATTACAAAGCCAGTATCTGGAAGGGAAGACATAGCCTTGAAGCCGGAGTAGCCATAGTTCATGGTCGGTTCCTGGGCACATCTGAAAATCCGACAGACCATCTTACCGACCGCAGGGCGGATATTGAATGACATGTACCCGAGTCTTGTCTTCCCGATATTCTCAAGTGTTGCCACATAGACGCCCTTAGCCTCGGTGATGTTGACAAAACGGCATGCCCTGTCCGCGCCTCCATCACTGTCGAAATCTGTCTCCTCATCACAATATGAAATCTGGGTTTTCGAGACCATAAGGTTGACAGCCTTGCATGTGGAAGTGCTGTTGCACAGAACTATGACCGAGTAGTATTGCTCGCTTTTTGAGCCGCTTGTTATGAAGTCAGCAACTTTATAGTCGCCTATCTTCAGCTGGTCGTATGTATAATCGGCAACGACCTTCGCAGAAGCTGTGCTGACACTTATAAGCTGCATCCTCCTGTATTGGTTGCTTGCAGAAAGGAGGTAGTTGTTGGGCAATATCCTTATGATTGTGTCACTGCCGAGTGCGAAATCACTTCCGTTCTGGATTGTGATCTTCTGGTACGGGTCCCCGGTATTGGTTGAAACAGCTGCCTGGAACTGTACAGACTGTGAGCCGACAGATCCTTCCTCTCCTGTGCTTGTCGTGACATCTATACGGTGGGAACCGGCACTTACACCATTCTTGAATGTAAACTCATTTCCTTCCCCTACCTTCTCTCCATCAAGATACCATATGGAATTGAGGGACTTCTCTGTTATTGCAGAGTCTGACGGAACGGAGATGGCGACAGTGAAAGGCTTGTCTGCTTCGATGAGCGATTCAACACCCACAATCCTGACTTCAACAGGAACTGAAGTCTTATCGGAAATTGTGATGTCTGCAGAGCCGGATTCGTCACCTGTGGTCCCCAGGAACTTCAGTGTTGTCTTGCTGACTGCCCCGTTCGATATCCTGACAGCTTCCGCAAGTCCAAGGAGCTTTTTCCCTTCTTTATCGAGAAGCGACACCTGAAGGGTATATGACCCGGCAGGAAGATTGAGCTGGCTTATGGTGCTCTGTGAGTTGACCGGGGATGACGGGGAAAGGATTATCTCCTTGCCGTCCTGGGCTTTGAACACAGTATCTATGGTTGTAACACCCTCCACACCTGATTCGCTCCAGTCCAGGAGAACTGACAAATCACCTTCTCCCACAAGCTCATCAAGTGATATTGCTATGGTGTTCTTTCCCGCTATGAGTGATATTTCCCCTTCACCGTACACGATATCTTTCCTGTCACTGTTGAAGCCGTAAACCTTTATGGACCACTTCCCTACATTAAGTCCCTCAAGGTTCAAGTAGGAGTAATAAGTGTAGTACGGCTCTGACTCCTTCCCGTCCGGAGATACTGTAACAATCTTGTAGCCGTAGATTTCGAGGTTATCCTCTCCCGGCTGGATTGTCCTGCGGGAATTCTTCATCTCCACACGGAGTGTTGCAGTCTCAGATTGCGTCTCACAGGATGTGAATCCCACAAGAGATAGAAGTACGCATAAAACAATAAACAATTTCTTCATGTAAACCTCCAAGAAATTAGTCTCTATACTTTCTTAGACAGAAAAATTCGGAAAAATGTCATGATTTTCTTCAATTATCAAGAAAATTTTACAATTAGATGCGAAAAATCATCATTCAGTGTTAATGAAAGAAGGTGCCTTTCTGTCATCAAATAGGACTTTGTATTTGTCAGTAAAACAATATTGCCTTTAAGAATAATGTGAGTGAGAATGAAGGAAAGGAGGAAATATGGTAAAAAACATCTTCATAATACTTTTCTTGTCTTTTTTTGCTCTTGTGTCACTTTATTCCACTGAATTAACTAATGATGATATTGTATTGGTGATAAAGGAGATAGCTGATACTTCAGAGAAAACGGCTACCAATACCACGCAAAATTCTCTTGAGGAAGTCATTTGGGATGATGTTCTTTTGCTAATCAGTGGAATTATATCAGGGGTTGTGTCATGTGGGGCCGTCTATACAGTCTTTAAGTTTCTTGTAAAAAATAGGGTTGGCAACAAAATGAGGGAGAAACTCTTTCTGGACCTCATCAGACATTTCTACAGGAATGTTGTTGTTCTGGCTGCCGTGCTTGAACGTTTGGAAGAAGAAGGTTTTGATAAGTTTTATCCATCAGAACAACATATTTTGAAACTTGAAATTCCTGAAGAGGATGTAACTCTTAACGAATATTCAAATACATCTAAATACAAAGACCTGTATCATCAGCAAGAATTGAGGTTACGTAACAGAAACATAGAAGTAGATTCATTGCTTAATCATATTAAGAATCCTCTTATTCCTGCTGAATTAAAGAAGAAAGAACTTGTCTATGTTATGAAAAGATTTGAGAAACTGACAGATGATTTGATTAATCTTGCAGAGGAAACGATGATACCTCTTTCGAGAGAGAAGATAATCATTTGGCTGGTGAATAGAAGTACTGAAAATACGAAGGGAAAATCTGGGTATAGGACACATGCTGATGGGGTAGATATACAAGCGATAGCACCGATTGAAAAGGACTCTTTTAGAGAGTTTGACGATAAAGACAAAGAAATAGCGTATAACTATTATCGCCGGTTCAACCTTTCACACCAATTATTCACAGATATTGAAAGTGAGAAATCTGGTATAATGCTATTCCCTTATACTTAATGTGAATGAAAATAAGGGAATGGTAATAATCTTTATGTACTTTCAACGATAGAGCACGTTAGAATCTCTTTTGTTTGATTGGAGAAAAAATGAAAAAAGATCCTCTTTTGGTTATGTTGGTTATATGTGTCGGCGTCTTCTCATACTTTGCTGCATTCAAGGGGGAAGTACATATAT
>CAVIAZ010000027.1:0-17315 GCA_963640795.1 bacterium
CGCCTGCTTTGGGAGCAGGATATCGATGGTTCGAGTCCATTCATCCCGACTTACCTCTTCTTCAATGGAGAGGTTTTTTGTTGTTATTGTGTTGATATCCACAACCCCCTTCCTCAAGAAATAGACTTTCAATATACTGGGCAGATGAAAAAAATTCTCCTCTTCCAGGCTGCAATGCTAATCACTCTTGCACTGTATGCAGGAGATTTTCCCAAATATGACTTCACATTCTACAGGACAAGTGATGAGACGCTTACTGCATTCAACTCTGATGACCTGGGCATAGATGTGACAGGGTACGGCTTTATAGGAACCGAATCGGAACGTGGCATCTATCTCAGAATCGGTATCCAGACTCCTCTGTCCACTCTGATAAAACTTAGGGATGACTTCTTCTCGTCAGGCACAGAAACAGAGACTACAACTACAGAAAACAATTCCTACACGCTTCCAATAGAGACAACCCCCTCACCTGTGACCACTGAGCCGAGCATTGCCCCTATCGAAGAGACATTCAATGTGATTCCCACTCTCACCCCCGTCACGGAAGAGACAGGAGAGGAAACAACTTCCACTCCAATCGAAATAGATGCATCCGTCCTCCCGGCAGAAACCGTAAGTACCAAAAAATCATCCATCAACTCAACCAAGTGGAAGTTCCTCTTCAGCATCGGACCGGCTTACAGGAGCACAATGGGTGAGAATGCATTCGTCTATGCCGGCTTCGGGCTTACAACATCCACTGAGATTTCCCATAAGTTTTCTGAGAGCGGAGACTATACATCGTCTTTCTTCATCATTCTCTCCTCAGACATCGACCTCGGGTTCAAGGTCTGGCTTACGAATACCAGAACATCCATCAGGATAGGTTTTCATTCCATCACAAATGTCATCGGATACTCTGAAACAAAAATCTTCAATGAGGACAATGTCATCACAACAGACAACATTGACCTCTACGGCTATCTGGCCGGAAGATACGGATTTCTAGGGGCGACAAAGGCCCGTGGCTACATCAGGCTTGCAACCACAATCAGTGACAACAGGTCAGCTACGTATAACTACAGCAACACAACAAAACTCATCGGGAAGGGAAGACTGGTAAAGGTCAGAGACTGACTTATCGTTTATCCTTATCAATCCGTCTCAGGAAGAGGACGGCAAGAATGGCAAAAAGCACAATGAAGAAGATGAGAGCCATCCAGCATGCTGTGACGTTTTCGGCTGTCGACACATACTCCTCATTGGGGCTGAGCTCTCCCGTCCTGTACTGGAAGGCCTCGACACCCCCCGGCTCCGACTCGATTGTCTGAACAATATCCTTAAGAGGAGTAGCGCCACCATATTCAACATCCTGGAATTTCACAAGCATGTTCCACACCGTTACCATCTTCAGTGAGTTATAACCGCTTATTGCACATATAGCGCACATACCCCATCTTGCAATTGTGAAGAGTGAAAGGACTGTGCTGAACCCCTCAAGTGTAAAGACAGCACCGGAGAAAAGAAGTTCGAATATGAGAACGAAAGGCATGATTGTCATGGCTGCAGTCGTAGTCTTTGCTATTGAACTTATCCAGAGGGACATGATGTCTGAGGAATATGTTATAAGGAAGAATGTGACTGTAAGGTCAATGACAAAGAGTGGTGTGACAACCCCGGCCAGAGGGAACTTTATCCCCGACATCCTGCACACCAGCACTGTAATCACAGCCTGTGCCATACATAGAGCTGCCTGGTAAATCATATGGGAGAGGATGTAGGAGCCTATTCTCATTCCAGAGCGGTGTTCCCTCTTCACGATATCCCTCTCACGGCAGATTACCTGGATTGAATTGAAGAAACCATTCCATATGCAGATGCATGAAAGGGCAAGTGCCCCCTTCATGGTTCCCTCCATAGTTTTCAGCATCGTTCCCTTGATGACAAATGAGACAAGAGCTGCAATGAGTGCAGACATCGGAAGGACCTTCCAGTCGTCAAGGAAAATGAACATCCTGAAGAATTTTCCAAGGTAAATCGGAATCTGGCTGAAAGTCTTACGGAAAGTCAATTTATGCCCTTTCATTTCTCACCTCCCCGAATTTTGCTATAAGTTCGTCACTCATCCCCTCACCGCCCTCGTCACGGCGGTTTATCATCTTGATTATATCCTCCATTGTATCGCGTCCGAAGAAACTCCTTGCATCATCAACCTTACCGCTGAAGACAAGGCGTCCTACCTTGTTCTCATCCTTGGCAAGGATTATGACCTCGTCAAAGAGGTCAATCACCCTGTCGGGGGAGTGCGTGATGACAATGACTATCTTACCCTTCCTCGAGATTGCATGAAGTCTCTCCATCAAATCCCTTGCAAGGACACCGTCAAGTCCGGAGTCAGGCTCATCAAGAATGAAGAGAGACGGGTCAGATACGAACTCAAGTGCTATGCTCGTCCTCTTCTTCTGCCCGCCGGAAAGCTTCGACACAAGATTCCCCTGCACAGATTTCAAGCCGAAGATCTCAAGTGCATTATTGATCTTCTCCTCCCTCTCCTCCCGGGTTATCTCCTTGGGGAGTTTTAACTTGGCCCCATCCTCGATTGTATTACGCACAGTATCGTTATAACGGATGAGATCCACCTGTGGCACAAAACCTATGTCATACATGACCGATGAGAAATCCCTGTATACATTCTTCTTTCCGAGTGTGACAGTTGCATCTGCCTTCTCATAGCCTGTGACAGCATTGACGAAAGTTGTCTTACCTGCCCCGGAGCCACCAAGAAGAAGCACCATCGTTCCCGGCTTAATTGTCAGTCTTATATCTTTCAGAAGTTCTTTCTTCTTGAAGAAGTCCCTGACAGACCGCGAACGTATGTCAACAGAGAGGACACCTTCGGCTCCCTTGAGGTTAAGGGATGAAATCTCACCGGGGGTCTCATCATATTCCTCCTCGGGAAGTGGCTGGAACTTACCCGAGACACCCCACAGAATAGAGACAAAAGGCTCAATTCCCAGCCACAGGATAATCCACCTTTTCCTCCGTCCGAAAACATCACAAAGGGAGGAATATACCCTTATCGAATAAACGACCTGTGAAACCAAAAAAGCAATTGTCAATGCAAATGTCACATAAAAGAGGACATCGTCCGACGAATCCTCGCTACGGTGCTGTATTATCCTGATAATCTTATATGCATAGTCATTAACTGTCAGCAGGACCTGACTGATGAGAAGTCCCCTGCCCTGGTCTTCAGCCCGGGCTGCGACGGAAAGTTTGTAATACCTGTAGAAAGGTACAAGTGACCATCTGGAATCGATTCCACACTTTTTGAATAAACACCATAACCCGACTGTCGTCAGAAGAGTGGTGAGAACCGTATAAAGAAAATTCAAATTAAAGATACCTTCGAACACTTTTTTCCTCCCGGAAATTCTACTTCCATTAATCTATCTGTGTGAAGTTGTCAGAGAGCTTTTTTAATCTTGAACCCCGGTAGACTAAAGATATAGTCTGGAGTAGATGTTCGATTATTTCCTGTATCTCATAACCATGTCCGGTACTCCCGGTCCCAATACCATACTCAGTCTCCAGAATGCCTCCGAAAAGGGGTTAAAGAAAGGCATATACCTCAATTACGGAATGCTAACGGGGATTCTTCTCATCACTACACTCTCCTACACATTGATTTCTCTTCTGAAAGACATCATCCCCCGCCTCACGGCGGTACTGCAGATTCTCAGCATAATCTACATACTCTTCCTCTCCTGGAAGATGTACAGGAAGAACAGTCTTCCCGAGGTCTCATCATCAGGCTCCTTCAGGGAAGGTTTTCTCCTCCAGCTTGTGAATGTAAAGGTCATGATGCTCTCTGTCTCGGCAATCTCGTCATACATCATTCCCCTTGAAATGTCCTTTCTCAGAGGATATCTTCTCTCGCTCTTCATCCCCCTTGTGTGCTTCCTGACGGGGTTAGTGTGGGCAATTACGGGAGAAGCGTTGAAGAAGATATATCTCTCACACCGTAAGGGAGCGAATATAATATTCTCGCTCTCCCTCCTTGTTCTTGCCGTCAGAAATACCATTACTCTTATAAAATAACTCTTTTTCAGATAACAATTATCTTTTCTGTTGCCGATTCAGCTTTTCTCCCTCACAATCTGAGTATAACAAAAACAAAGGAGAAAAAAGATGGCAGTAAACACAGAAGCTCTCATCATCGTAATCGCTTACCTCCTGGGTATGCTCCTGATCGGGTTCATAGTCGGTAAGCTGAAGATCAAAGACGCCGACGACTACATGCTGGCAGGAAGAAGAATGGGACTCTTTATGGTCGCTTTCTCGCTCTCTGCAAACAACATCGGAGGCGGAAGCACGACAGGGCTGGCAGGCAAGGCATACACCTCATGGGGAATGAGTGCCATTTGGTATGTCCTGGCTGCATCGATTGCAATGATCCCGCTTGCCTATTTCGCACCAAAGATCCGTAAGACAATGGCAGTGACCATTCCGGAAGTCATCGGAAGAAGATTCGGCAAGTTCAGCGCTGGATTCTCTGCAGTTCTGAACATCATCGCACTCTTCTGTCTCACATCAAGCCAGGTCGCAGCATCAGGATCGGTTGTATCTGTACTCACAGGCATCGACACAAGGCTCTGTATGATTATCGCAGGTGCAGTAATCATCCTCTACACAACCTTCGGAGGAATGATTGCCGACCAGGTTTCCGACCTCGTGCAATTCATAATCATCCTTGTGGGACTGGCTATTGCAACACCATTTGTCATAAAAGGATGTGGAGGATGGGAGACGATAGCTTCCAGACTTCCTGAAGGACAGACAGACTTTACGAAGATCGGATGGGTTGTAATCATCGGTTATATCTTCAACTACTTCTGCACCTTCCTCTCGGGACCCGAGATGATCAGCCGCTTCGAGTCTGCAAAAGATGAGAAGACAGCAGTCAGGGCAAGTATCCTCTCAGCTGTCCTCATGGCTGCAATGGCAGTCTTCCCGACTCTCATGGGACTGGCTGCACTCTCCATGAAGGATTCTCTCGGCAATCCTGCTTCCGGACAGGCAATGATGGCTGTTACACAGACATTTGCACCTCACTTCATCACCGGTCTTGTCTCTGCAGCAATCATCTCCGCAACAATGAGCAGTGCCGACTCCAACCTCCTGTGTATGTCGACAATGATTATCAACGACCTTTATAAGCCATATTCAAATAGAGAACTCAGCGGAATGAAGGAAGTCAGAGTCACAAGATGGTGCAATGTAATTTGCTGTACAGTTGCCATGCTGATTTCACTTCTCGGTATCAACATCGTTACGATGAACACCTTTGCATTCGCTATCCGGTGTGCAGGCCCGTTTGCAGCATACGGACTGGGTCTTGTCGTCCCGAGGGCAACAAAGCGCTCAGGCCAGATTTCAATCATCACCGGAACAATCGGCGTTATCTTCTGGCAGATTCTCTCAGGAGGAGATTTCTACCTCGGAATCCTACCTGTAGTATTTGGCTGTGCAGTCGGAACACTTACCTTCTTCATCGTCAACTGGATTGAATGGAATAAGAACATCGAACCGGCACCAAGTGCTTACATAGACTGAAGATAAGGCGGTCACCGGAAGGTGGCCGTCACTTATTAATATTCCTCAACACCCGCTTTATATCGTCATCATCCGCACTGTCAGGGGGTGCCTCGTAGCCGAAGAGGCGGGATGCTTTAGCGTCGTCAATCAATCTTTCCTTCTCTATCTTCGAGTCCACATTCTGCCATATCCTTGCAGCTTCCTTCTTTATAAGCTTAGAAGCAAATTCACTTACATCAATTCCCCTGAGGGAGAAGAAAAGGAGGGGATTGTCATCAAGCCTGTTGCCGATGGCATACAGAACAGCTGCTATATGCTTGCATATTCTCGAGGAATCCGGACAAGAACAGCTGAAGTGTATTTCATTCAATTGCGGGAAAAGACCAGACCCCTTCATTGTGAAGAGTTCCTGATACTCCTTCGGAAACTCCCCCTTCTCCAGGGCATTTATGCTCTTGAGCTTGCCTTCTGCAACAGAGACTATTCTCTCATAGCTGTCTTTTCTGATTGGGTCGATTGTTACTGTGATATCATACGGAGTCTTTCTGGACCCCACAACCTTAGCATCAACCCTTCCGGGAGAAAGGACAAGATCCACAACAGCATCAGAGCGGACATACTTCTTTCCCCTGTCGAGTCTGTTATATGCATCAGCATATCTGTCGATATTGTCACACCATGCCTTTCCCCACCAGGATGAAGATATGGTGCGGGATGCCAGCACTACCGGATGATAATCCTTCTTGGTTGCCTTTCTTGCCTTCTCCTTGAGTTCCGCCTGTGTCGGGGCACGATAAAATCCATAGTTAAAATAGCTCATACCTTACCTCCCGAAAACTTCATTGCTGATAACAGTTCCTCAACGGAGAGCTTTGAGAGAATATCACTATTGAGATCAGAAAGGAGTGAATCAGAGAGTGCCTTCTTCTTTGTTATGAGAGCATCTATCTTTTCCTCTATTGTATCCTTCGAGATGAACTTATAGACCATAACTTTCTCCTTCTGTCCTATTCTGTACGCCCTGTCCGTTGCCTGGTTTTCGACAGCCGGGTTCCACCAGCGGTCAAAGTGGATGACATTGGTTGCACGTGTCAGGTTGAGTCCTACTCCTGCAGCCCTCAGCGACAGCACCATGTAGTCACTCTCACCATTCTGGAATGCTTTGACGATGGAAGTACGTTTCTTTGGTGTGACACTTCCGTCAATAATAAGTCCACCCCTTCCGAAGACAGATGCCAGCAGCTTGTCGAGAGCCGGGATAATCTCTGTAAATTGCGTGAAAACAAGAACCTTCTCACCGTTCGAGTGTATTGTTGATGCTATATCTTTCAAGAGTTCAAACTTACCGCTCTCGCTCTCTTTGTAGTTGCTCTCTCCCGAGTATTGGTCAGGATGGTTGCATATGGCCTTCAATTTGGCTATTGCAGCAAGCACCATACCCTTCTTCTCAAAGTTACCCGCTTCCGGATTAAGAGAGGCTTCAAGACCTTCAACTACATTGTTATAGAGGATAATCTGCTCCTTAGTGAGATTGACAGTGAGGTTTGTCTCAATCTTGTCAGGAAGGTCCCTGATAATGGATTTATCTGTCTTGAGACGCCTGAGGATGAAGGGACTTATCGCCCGCCTGAGAGAAGTAAGGGAGGTGATGTCAATATCTTTCTGGTAGCGCATAAATTCACTCCGGCTACCCAGGAAACCGCTGTTGATGTAATCCATCAGCGACCACAGGTTCATGAGGTTGTTCTCAACCGGTGTACCGGTGAGAATCACCGCATTCTTCCTATTCATTGCAGACACTGCCTTATATACCTTGGTAGTGCTGTTCTTTATGTATTGCGCCTCATCAAGGATTACAAGGTCCCATTTCTCTGTCTGGAGGGTCTCATCCCGCCCGGCAACACCATAAGTTGTAAGCACAAGAAAGCTCTTTTCAAGTTTTCTCCCCGAGCCGTGATAGACCGAATAATCAAGAGAGGGCGTAAACTTCTCTATCTCGCTCTGCCAGTTCCCAAGAAGTGACGAGGGAAGTACAAGAAGAATCCTTCCGGCCTCCCCTCTCTCTTTGAGTGTCTCAAGGTAGGCAAGTACCTGTACTGTCTTACCCAGTCCCATGTCATCTGCAAGGCAGAAGCCGAAGCCGAGTTTGCCGACAGCATAAAGATATCTGAAGCCATCCTCCTGATAAGGCCGAAGTGTGGCATTAAGACTGGAAGGAAGAGGAATACTCTCCGAGATTGTATTGGAGAGATTCTCAAGCCAGTTCCTGTCAGAGAAACTGATTCTGCACTTCCCCTTCTTTATTCCCGATGAATATTTAATCAGGTCCGATACGCTGATATCAGCTGAAGAGAATGTGTCATAAGCCTGGAGAATGTCCTCAAGCTTCTTCCTGTCAAGTGCGACCCACCTGCCCTTCAGGAAGGCCAGCCCTTCCTTCTGCTCAAGAAGTTTTTTGACCTCTTCCGGGGAGATTGACACTCCCTCATAGACCATACTCGGCCTGATTGAAACTATCGAACCGCCCGCCATGTCGCCGGAGGAAACGCTGATACTGAGAGAGGAATAAAGACCTCGTTTACGCCAGAAATTCGGAATCCTGCACTCAATTCCCTCCTCTTCGAACTCTGCCGAATGCAGAAGAAAGTCATAGGCTTCTTCCTCAGTGAACCTCACAGGGTAGAAAATCTTCCCGCTTTTAATCAGCCCCGCTATGATCTCACTTGAGGAGGAGAGCCTGCTTATGGGGGCAATCAAAAGGGAGAGTTTCTCGAGGTCATCCTTATACTCCGTAAGTGCGAAGCGAAGCGGATAGTGATGGACAGTCCCGTCATCATCCTTTGTCGTATATGTTGCCATGAATGCAAACGGATAATCCGTATTCTTATCCTCCACGAGGTGGAAGTATATGCGCGATGGAAAGAGAAGTTTCTCGTTCTTGCGGTTGAAGTAGATATCCACACTCCCGTCAAAGGCGCTTATCTCCTTCCTGTAACATCCGAGAAGAACATCAAGCTGCCTTTTCACCCACTTCCTGTCGACATACCTCAGGCCGATTGCATAGGGAGCCTCGCTGACAAGCCTCTCCACTTCCTCCTTCTCGTATTTCGGCTCTATTTTCTCCCTCTCCAGTTCAATGCCCGTACTTGAGAGAAGGTTATCTATGAAGAATGAGGCTATACTCTTTATGTATTGTTCAGTCAGGGAAGCATTCTTTTCAATATCCCTGAAGCAATATTCATAAAAGTTCTCCGGCGGGAACTCACTGTTCTCACCATCCACCACAAAACCACGTTCCGTAAAAAAGAAATCCATGATTAGAATTATGATGGCAGGAAGAAAAACTGGCAACTGAAATCAGAAAACAAGAATTTTCAACATTTTCCATCCAACCACTTGAAAATGTCTCCCAATCAAGGTATTTTTGACGAGTAGTCAATAATGCGGCCATAGCTCACCTGGATAGAGCAAGTGCCTTCTAAGCACTAGGTAGTTAGTTCGAGCCTAACTGGCCGTAAAGCGCGATATGGAATTTACCATGTCGCTTTTTTTTGTCATGTCGAGTAGGTGAAGATAACAGAAGGCCTGAAGTTCTCCTCCACATTCTGAAGGAAAACAGCGTTGATGAGCAGAGAGAAATCTCCATAGGTACCAAGGAGTGTGACAGTAATTGTACTGCTCCTGGAATCAGATTCGCTAACCATGTATGAATACCTGGCACCCAAGTCAATAAAGACATCCTTCAGGAACTGGACAGTCAGATCCCCCGAAACACAGAGGCTCTTCGCACCGTCGAATCCTACCCCCCTGAGGTCAAGTGATAGCCGTGGAACAAGGTAATTGAGATCCCCGTCCCTATTGTATTCATTACCCTTACATGAAACTGCAAATGTCGTATTCGATATGAAATGCTTCAGAAAATTACTGTTGAGACTGACAGAGATAAGGTCATCGAAGACCAGCCCGAATGAGAAATTATTGAAATAAACGAGAGTGCCGAGATTCATGTTGAACCTCTCGCTTCCGCTCATCTTCTCAAAGGGGCTGAACCATGCATTGCGGGCAGCATCAATGACACCTGTCATCTTTTTCGCCTGCCGTGCTACTGAATTGCCACCTCCAAGCCTGGCACCTATGGAGAAATGGTTCCAGAATGAATAAGCCAATGCGAGTTCGATATCGAATGATGAGTAGATATCATAATAGGCAAAGCCGTCGGAGCGGATGGTACGGTTATCGAGTTGGGAGGAGACTTTGGCACTGAGTGCGACAGGTCCGCTGACAACAGTCCCCTGAAGCTCGGAAGTAAGGTTCTGCATGTAGGCGACAGTTCCGCTCTCCCACTCTGATGTATTGTAGCTCTCCGAAGGTGAGAATGAAATCTGGTATATATCCGCCCTTTTGAGAAGCGGGATGGAAGCAGGGTTGATGAATATGTCGCTGAACGAGCCGTAGTATGACACGCTTGAGAGTGCATTGTACTTCAATGCATTGAGGGATGTGTCTCCCTCCGGGGCAGCAGAGGCAGCAAACGCAAAGAGCGGAACAAACAGCAGAATCAATAATGTCTTAATTCGTCTCACAGAAGTGAGTATATAAGAAAAAACGATTATTGGGTATAATAAGATTATGGGCTCTGTTTTCTTTCATATCGACCTTGACGCCTTTTTTGCCTCTGTCGAGTGCCTCGACAACCCCTCCCTCAGGGGTAAGCCCCTCATCATCGGGGAGCCCGGACCGAGAAACGTAGTCTCGACATGCTCATATGAGGCAAGAAAATACGGGGTACACTCGGCAATGCCGATGACAGTTGCATTGCGCCTCTGTCCTAATGCGACATGTGTCAGCGGACACTATAAGCGTTACAGTGAGAAGAGTCGTGAGGTCATGGCAATAATCGAATCCTTCGCTCCGGGATTTCTGCAGGTGTCAATCGACGAGGCATTCCTTGACCTCACTGGAACGGAACGGATCTACCCGTATCCGGGAAAGGCAGCAAGAGTCCTGAAGGAAAAAATAAGAAACGAGACAGGATTAAGCGTCTCAATCGGAGTCGCCCCATCAAGGTTTCTCAGTAAGCTTGCCTCAGACTACCACAAGCCTGACGGACTCACGGTAGTTCCACGCGGACGCGAGATAGAGTTTGTTGATGCAGTAGGACTCAAAAAGCTATGGGGAGTCGGGAAAAGCACACTTGAGAGCCTGAACAGAAAGGGAATATATACAACAGAGGCACTGCGCTCCTACTCCCTAGAGGAGCTGGAGTCCATGTTCGGCACGTCAAGCGGAGAGTACCTCTACTCCGTTTCCCGTGGCATAGACCCTGGGATATACTCAGGGGAGGCTAAATCCCACTCGATAAGCGAAGAGAGGACCTTCTACCCCGATATCTACGGAGAGGATGCCCTCTCACAGAAGTTACTTGAAATGTCCCAAAGTGTTATGTTTAGGGCTATGGATGAGGAGGAAGTGGGACGCACAGTCACTGTAAAGTTACGCTATGGAGACTTCACTACCCTCACGATAAGCGAGACACCTCAAAGCGGTATCTACTCCTCGGATGACATCTATTCGATAAGTAGGCGCCTTCTTTTCTCGAAATACAACAACCTCGGCGTAAGGCTACTCGGAATAACACTTGGCAACCTCTATAAGGCAGAGAGACCTGAACAGGGAGAATTCTTCAAGGAAAAGGAAGAGAGACTCAGGAAACTTGAAAAGACCATCCTTGATTTGAGCAAGGACGGGAACATAGTCAGAAAGGCAGGCTCAATCAGGACTCAAAAAGATTATCGAGAAGAATAACATTTGAAAAAACCGAACTGTACTCATTTCTCTTCAGACCGAATGTTGTTACAAGGGTATTTCTTATCACAACCTTTGGAGAAACCTCCTTCTTGAGAAGGTTTTCCCTATTTAACAGTATTAGGTAATCAACCATCAGGTTAATTTGTGATGGTTCCTAAGTCAAGAAAACAGCTCGCCAAATTGTATAATCCCTACTTTTCTGCTATTATACGGTCATGATTTATATATGCCTTGCAGAACCTGAAATACCACAGAACACAGGTAACATAGCACGCACTTGCGTTGCTACCGGGTCAACACTGGTACTCATCCATCCACTTGGATTCTCGCTCGATGAGAAGGCAGTAAGGAGAAGCGGGCTCGATTACTGGAAGGATGTCTCCCTGATTGAAGAAAATTCATTTGATGAGTTTCTTCTAAAGCATGATGGAGACAATCTTTACTTCTTCTCTTCCCATGCAAAGAGACTCTTCAATACAGTATCATACCCTTCCGGGGAAGATATTTACCTGGTGTTCGGGAAGGAATCGGTAGGACTTGGTGAGAAGATACTTGAAGAGTACAGTGAGAGAACAGTCCGTATTCCCATGGTGAAGGGAGAGAGATGCCTCAATCTCTCCAACAGCGCCGCTGTGGCAGTATATGAAGTATTGAGGCAGACAGGATATGAAGGAGTGTGCTGATGAAAGTTAAAGTCGGTATTATCGGAACAGGCAACATGGGAGGAGCTATTGCAAAGGCTCTTGAGAAAGACAGCAATTACGCTGTCTCTGTTTACAACAGGACATTTGAAAAAGCGGAAAGACTGGCTCAGGGTACCACAATAAAGGCAGTAGAAGATATGAATGAACTTTCACACTCTGATGTAGTTATCCTGGCAGTGAAGCCACAGGTACTCCCTTCTGTCTATGATGGCGCGGGGAAGCTTGGAGGAGGAATGTACATCTCCCTAGCAGCCGGAGTGACACTGGAGACACTCAAAAAGGAACTGAATTCAAATAATGTAGTACGCTACATGCCGAACATTGCAGCCTCAGTGAAAGCCTCAGTCACGGCATTCACATACCCGGAAGATATGGCCGGAGAGAAAAAGCAGCTTGCAGAAGACATTGCATCATCCTTCGGATCTGCATTTCATCTTGACGAGAGTCTTTTCAATGCATTTATCGGCATATCGGGATCGGGGATAGCATACGTTTACGAGTTCATACATGCCCTCAGCCAGGCAGGAGTAAGGGAAGGCATAAACTATAACATGGCCCAGAATATAGTACTCGGTACAATAGAGAGTGCAATTACACTCCAAAAAGCCTCTGGGAAGGGTGCAATAGAACTTGAGAATATGGTATGCTCTCCAAAAGGTACAACCATTGAGGGAATAAAGAAACTCAAGGAACTTAACTTCGAGAATGCACTGTTTGAAGCTACAAGCGCCTCTGCATCCAAAGCAGGAAGCATTGAAGCAGCAAACGGGAGTGGGAGGAAGATATGATAGATATCAAGGAATTGAAATCAAGAAGAGACGAAATCAAGAAGAACATTGCCGACAGGTATATGAATGTTGACCTTGACGCCATCATCAAGGACCAGGATGACAGACTGTCTCTGCTTCTGGAGGTTGAATCCTTACGTACTAGGCGTAATGAGACAGCACAGAAGATGAAAGGAAAACTGGATCCTGAGACAAGAAATAAATACATAGCCGAAGGAAAGGCCATAAAGGATGAGCTTGCCCTCAAGGAAGCTGAACTCTCGGAGCTTGATGTAAAGTTCATGGCAGAGGCAAGGACAATCCCGAACTATGTTCACCCGGATGCCCCGATTGGAAAGGAAGACAAGGACAGCCTTGCCGTCAAGTTTGTCGGAGAGCCACCGAAGTTCTCCTTCAAGGCAAAGGACCATGTCCAGCTCGGCGAGGAACTCGATATCCTGGACTTCGACAAGGGTGCCAAGGTTGCTGGACAGAAGTTCTACTACATCAAGAATAAGGCAGTCATCCTCCAGATGGCTCTCGAGCGCTATGCAATGGACATCGTCGTAAAGCACGGCTTCACACCATTCATAACACCGGATGTTGCGAAGGAGGAAATCCTCAACGGCATCGGATTCAACCCTAGGGGTGCTGAATCGAACATCTACACAATCGAAGGCACAGACACATGTCTTGTCGGTACAGCAGAGATTACCCTCGGCGGTTACTATAAGGATACTATCCTTGAAAAGAAGGACCTTCCAATCAGGATGACAGGTCTCAGCCATTGCTTCAGACGTGAGGCGGGCGGTGCCGGACAGTATTCAAAGGGACTCTACAGGGTACACCAGTTCTCAAAGCTTGAGATGTTCATCTACTGTCTTCCTGAGGAATCTGATTCCTTCCACCAGGAAATCCTCTCAATCGAGGAGGAGATTTTCTCCGGTCTCGGACTGGCATACCGTATTGTCGACACAGCAACAGGAGACCTCGGCGCTCCCGCTTACCGCAAATTCGATATCGAGGCATGGATGCCGGGAAGAGGTGACGAGGGTGAATACGGAGAAGTCACAAGTACAAGCAACTGTACTGACTACCAGGCACGTTCCCTCAACATCCGTTACCGTGACGATGACGGAAAGCTGAAGTTCGTCCACATGCTGAACGGTACAGCCGTTGCCCTCTCAAGAGCTATGGTTGCAATCATAGAAAACTACCAGAATGAGGACGGTTCAATCACCATTCCTCCTGCCCTTGTGAAATATACAGGCTTCGACAAGATAACAAAATAAATTATGACCAGTGCATTAAATACAGATTTTTATGAGCTGACAATGATGCAGGGATTCTTCCTCGAAAAGAAGAATCCCCGCGTTGTCTTCGACATGTTCTACAGAACCAATCCCTACCGTGGAGGCTACACAGTCTTCACAGGGCTCGAACACCTCATCGACGAGCTCGAATCATTCCGCTTCTCTGAAGAGGACATAGAGTACCTGAGGAGCCTGGGAAAGTTCGATTCGTCGTTTATCGACTACCTTGCCTCCTACTCCTTCACGGGTGATGTATATGCCCTTGAAGAGGGAACAGTGGCCTTCCCGGGGGAGCCGCTCATCAGGGTGGAGACAACGATGATTGATGCCCAGCTCATAGAATCATTCCTCCTTAACACAATCAACTTCCAGACTCTCATTGCTACAAAGGCAGCCAGGATGAAGGTCGCAACCAAGGGCCACGGCTCCATAATGGAATTCGGCCTGAGGCGTGCTCAGGGAGTGGATGGTGCACTGAGTGCAGCTAGGGCATGCTTCATCGGCGGCTGTGATGTTACAAGCAACACATACGCCGGAAAGGTATACGGTATCCCGGTAGCCGGCACAATGGCACACTCATGGGTGATGCTCTTTGACAGCGAGTACGAGGCATTCAGGCGCTTTGCCGATATATATCCGAACAATTGTATACTTCTCATAGATACATACGACACCCTGGGCTCCGGAATAGAAGCAGCAATCAAGGTGGGACTTGAGCAGAAGGAAAAAGGCCTCAGGATAGGGGTCAGAATTGACAGTGGAGACCTCTCCTACCTCACAAAAGCAGTAAGGGAGAAGCTTGATGCAGCAGGTCTCACTGATGCAACAATCTGTATTTCCAATGATGTGACAGAGGAAATCATACTCAACCTCGTCAACGACGGAGCCCCTATTGACAGCTGGGGAATAGGAACCCACCTTGTAACAGGAGGAACCCAGGCAGCTCTGGGAGGAGTATATAAACTTGCAGCCAAGGAAGAGAACGGAGTCTTCGTCCCCACTCTCAAGATTTCATCATCCTACGAAAAGACGACAAACCCGGGCATAAAGCAGGTTTACCGTTTCTATGACAAGAACGGCCAGGCGCTCGCTGATCTCATTGCCCTGACGGATGAAAAGATAGAAAGCGGAGTCAACCACATCTTCTTCCACCCCTTCTCCACCGGAGACATGTTCATCATGAGGAAGAACAACTACGCAGAAATAAAACCCCTCCTCATAAAGCAGATGGAGAACGGAAAGAGAGTAAAGCCGGCCCCGACACTCAAAGAGCTCCAGGACAGGGTCAAAGACAGCCTTTCCCATTTCGACAAGAGCTACAAGCGTCAGATCAACCCTCACATCTACAAGGTCTCCCTGACAAGCAAGCTTAAGGACCTTAAGGCGGATCTTGTACTTGAAGCCAAGATGCGTGAATAAAGAGAAGGCTCAGAAGAGACAATCTTCCGGGCCTTTGCTTTTCTTTATTGAGTCCAGAAAAATATAGGCTCAGTCATATTTCCTGTGGGATTTCTCATTTTTAACATAAGCCTTTCTACTCTGGTCCATAATCTTTAGGAAGAAGTAGTCATCGTCAGGATAGCCGTAGCCGGTACGTCTAATTGTCTTAATCATGTTGTTGATTCCTTCAACTTTACCAGATGAAAATGTGAGGGAGGCATGGGCGGTTATACCTTCGAAGTGATTCTCCAAGAGATTTGCAAACCATATGAAATGCTGATTCTTAGTCTCATTGCATATGTCGATTATCTCTATTATGGAGTTTGACATCTCAATCTCATCCTTCATTGTGTAAGCATCCGAGAGTTTCTCCTTAACAAGGTCTGTGGTAAAGAGGAGTTTATTCTCGCTAATCAGTTTCTCATAACGCTCCACGTTTCCACCATAGAAGACCTTCTTTGCTCCACCCTGGAAGATTTCAGGCTTCTCCTTCTGTACGGTCGATGCCATTTTTTTAGCCTTTTCATCCTTTGATTCAAGGGTCTTCCTTGAAGAGCAGAGGATGTATTTGGTTCTCTTAAGAGAGGCAGCTTCTTCATCCTTGCCTTCAGCAATAAGCCTTTTCATCTCATCCTTCTTAATCTCGTTTATGACCTTATCATTGAAGTTCTTCTTTATATGAAAGTAGTCGAATACGACCTGTATGTGAGGGCATTTTTCCTCGAAGGCCTCCTGGAAGTCGCTGTTCATGTCACAGACAACAGCTTCCACTCCGTCCATCCATTCCTCACTGACATGGTCGATAAAGTCATATACAGCCTGCTTTTTCTTACCATGTGCAAGCCAGAGAACATGTCCCCGATCCAAGTCGATTATTATAGTTGCAAACACATTCCCGTCATGGAGCTTGAATTCGTCTATTCCCAAGTGTTTCGACTGCACCTCAGGCTTCTTCAACACCCTCTTACCATTTTTATCTAACTCAGTAAACCTATATTCAAGTCTTTTCTTGTCGATGTCTTTTACAGTGTTCTTTCCAAGCCCTGTAGCATTGGAAACTGCCTTTAATGTATAACCGAGTTCAAGTAACCCCAGTGTATAGTTCAATAGGGGAACTGTAATCCTATGGCCGTCTGCCTGGAAGATGACATATTCCATCTCTGTCCTTCCGCATACGGGACACTTATACCTCTTCTTTTCAAACCTTACGGCTGAGAATGACGCCCCAATCGGTATATGTGTCAGGTTTACATCTGCTACGCCATGTACATGCATCTTCGACCCACATTTGTAGCAGACAGGTGATTCTTTCTCCTCAAGTTTTCCATCTATGAGGCATATTTCTCTGTCAGAATTTGTTCTCCCTTTGGTGGTCTCTGTGTTGATAAACCCTTCCAACTCTGAGGGTATTGTGATAGTGTACATACAGCTAAGTCTCCTTGTAATCTTTTTTTTGTTAATTACAATTTACAGGCTTAGCTTTCTTCTTTTCAACACTATTCTCTTCCTCTATACACTTAACCGGTCAACCCACAGAAAAAGTGATTGACCCAAAATATAAGTTCTTTCCTTCTCATCTAAGACATTGTGCTTCCACCAAGAAGGAACGGCAAGAAGCCAAAATGGCCTAACTCCAACAATACACGACGCTACAGTAAAGAATTATAATGCATATGAAAGTCCGAATGTAAACTGGAAATCAG
>CAVIAZ010000028.1:0-17026 GCA_963640795.1 bacterium
TTTACGCCGTAGAGGCACTTTCTGAAGACATCGTCTATAATCTTGCTCACCATCTTCTGTCCGTTGTCATAATACACATTCACTCTGCTGAATGACAGGAAGTACAGATAGTTTGCTTCTATGAACTCTCTTATAGAAGAGGAAAGCCGTCTCTGAATCTCTTTGTAGCTAAGATTCTTCTTCTCTACCCAGAATTCCTTATGGGTTATGTCAATATGTTTGACGAAAGAATAGAATACTCTCATCAATTTAATCTTATTCTCCTCTGTTTCATCTTCATACGGTTTCTTTCCATGGATTAGATTGCCCATATGGAAGACAGTATCGGGATATCCTATCCGGGTAAATTCTTCTTCAAGCTTGTCCTCTTCCTCTATTATGCTAACAGAACCTCTCTTGAAGACCATGCCGATTATGTAGTACTTGGAGTTTGCCGTCCTGTTACCGAGGTTCCCCGATTCATCTACGTAGATATTGAGCTCTTCGCTTCTGTCTGTATTGTATCCGAGAGGTGCTTCAAATAGACTCCAGACTTCCTCAATTATGGCTAATTCCAGTACTTCATTCTTCATTTTTCATGCTCCTATATATAAAGCAGGAAAAATCAGGAAAATGTCATGATTTTCTGACAATGTTAAGAAGATTTTACATTCATGCGATTTCCGGGAGCCGAAAATTGCGATTTTGAGACTTTTTGGCAATCCTACAGCACATTTCTCTATTGCGCATGTCATTGGCTATGGTATCATCTAAAAAGAGCTACACAAAGGAGAACAAAAGATGGCTACACATGATGAAATCAAAAAGCAGATTGAGATTTATCTGACAGAGAATGAAAAATTCACTGAGAAGGGAGTGAAGAGCGCAGCAACAAAGGCAAGAAACGCACTCTCAGCTCTGAGCAAACTCTGTAAGGAAAGAAGAATAGAGATTCTGGCAGAGAAAGCACAGAAAGCAGAATGACAGATAACGATTAAAAAGGCCTCCCGGAAAAATGGGAGGTCTCTTCTTTTATCTCAGGGACTCAAGCAGGGCTATATGTTCCGAGCTCTTTTTGATTGTCTCTTCAAACTCAGCCTTCTTGCTCTTTTCCTTCTCAATTGCCTCAGGCTTAGCATGGGAAATGAAGTTATCATTACTGAGCTTTCTGTTGCTTCCTTCCAGATTGTCAGAAGCCTTCTTGAGCTCATTCTGAAGTCTCTTTATCTCTGCCTCAACATCAATCGCATCCCTGGCGAATACGAATGCCTCAAATCCCTGGCCATGAACCGGGAACTGGCCGTCTGTATTCTCACTTCCAGCAGTGTCGATGACAAGGTTGTTAGAACCTACAAATGATTCGATTGTATTCTTCTCATCCACTATGAATGATGCGTAAGGATTATTCTTATCTGGTCTGAGGACAACTTTAATCTTCTTCTCAGGTCCGATCCCGAGAGATGAACGGGCAGCCCTTATTGCCCTTACAATATCCTGCAGATAAGCCATTGAAGCTTCAGCCTCCGGACTCTCCCACTCTTCTCTCACCTCCGGGAATGGAGCAGAAATCACATCACCATTGTGGTTCGGAAGTTTCTGGTAGATTTCCTCGGTAAGGAATGAGAGGAACGGATGCATCATCCTCATCGATATCTCAAGGACGTCCATGATTACAGACACCTGTATATTCTTCTCTTCATCGGTTCCTCTGAGGAGTTTCTCCTTGCTCGACTCAATGTACCAGTCACAGAAATCATTCCAGAAGAATGAATATACTGCACTTGCAGCCTCGTTGAAATGATATCCGTCCATCGCACTGTTGATTGTGGCAATGGTACTGTTAAGCTGTGAATAAATCCATCTGTCCATCAAAGAGAGCTTATCCTGTGTAACAGGTACAAGTTCCCTTCCCTCAAGATTCATCAAAAGGAATCTTGTTGCATTCCATATCTTGTTAGCAAAGCGGGAGCCGAGTTTGAAGGAGTTCATGTCTATCTGGACATCCTGTCCCTGGGCTGCAAGGTAACACAGAGTGAACTTGGTAGCATCTGCTCCGTATTCATCAATCACCTCCAGAGGATCAATACCATTACCGAGACTCTTGCTCATCTTCCTGCCGTGGATGTCTCTTACAAGACCGGTTATGACAATGTCCTTGAACGGTGCAACTCCGAGGAATTCCTCAGAAGCCATAATCATACGGCTGATCCAGAAGAAGATGATATCGTAGGCTGATACAAGTGTATTTGTCGGGAAGAAACGCTTATAGTCTTCTGTCTTTTCCGGCCACCCGAGTGTGCTGAACGGCCAGAGCCAGGAAGAGAACCATGTATCGAGGACATCTGTATCCTGCTGGAGGTTATGCGAGTGGCACTTCGGACACTCTGCCGGGTCAGTTCTTGCCACAATCATCTCACCGCAATCCTGGCAATACCATACGGGAATCCTGTGGCCCCACCACAGCTGACGGGAAATACACCAGTCTTTGATTGTCTCCATCCAATGAAGGTATGTGTTCTCCCACCTCTTCGGGTAGAAGTTGATTTCACCATTCTTCCAAGCAGCGATGGCCTTGTCTGCCATTCCCCTCATCTTTACAAACCACTGCTCTGAAAGATAAGGCTCGACAACAGTGTGACAGCGGTAGCAGTGTCCGACATCATGGTTATAGTCTGTTTCCTTGATGAGGTATCCACCACTCTTCAGGTCTTCAGTCACAAGTTTTCTTGCTTCAACGGCACTGAGTCCCCTGTATTTCTCCGGAACATTGTCATTGAGGGTCCCGTCCGGATTCAGAATATTAATGGGCTCCAGGTCATGTCGCTTACCGCATTCCCAGTCGTTCGGGTCATGAGCAGGTGTGATCTTGACCATACCGGTTCCGAAATCCTTCTCGACAAAGCTGTCTGCAATGATTGGAATATCTCGGTCTGTCAGGGGAAGATGTACCATCTTTCCAACAACTGAAGTGTAACGTTCGTCAGTCGGGTTCACAGCAACAGCCATATCACCAAACATAGTCTCGGGCCTGGTGGTCGCAACAGTAATCCATCCCGAGCCGTCAGCATAAGGGTATCTCACATCATAGAGTTTACCCGGAACGTTTTCATATTCGACCTCATCATCTGCAAGGGCAGTACCGCACTTGGGACAGTAATTGACAAGGTAATTTCCCTTGTAAATCAATCCTCTTTCATAGAGTGTGACAAAAGCTTCCCTGACAGCCCTGCTCAGACCTTCGTCCATCGTGAAACGCTCATGATCCCAGTCACATGAACACCCAAGCTTCTCCAATTGGCTCTTTATTATATCGTGATGCTTTTCCTTCACGAGCCATGTGCGCTCAAGGAATTTCTCCCTTCCGATGTCCTGGCGTCTGAGCCCCTCTTTGGCCAGCTGCCTCTCCACAACGTTCTGTGTTGCAATTCCGGCATGGTCAGTTCCTGGAACCCACAGAGTCGGGAATCCTTTCATTCTCTTATATCTTACGATAATATCCTGAAGGTTATTGTTCAGGGCATGTCCCATATGCAGGACTCCCGTTACATTTGGAGGTGGCATGACAACGGAGAAGTGCCCTTCTCCCTCTTTCGGGCCGAACTCGCCCTTCTCTTTCCATTCTGTGTAAATACGGTCTTCGAAATCCTTAGGATTATAAGCCTTACTAAGTTCAACGGCTTTCATCTGCTTTTCCTCCAATATTGGAGAAATGATAGCAAATTAGATAATTAGGGGCAATTCTTCCCGGATTGGAAAAGTGCAGGTCGCCCTGCACTTAATATCACTCACCCGAGCCTGTACCATCCGTAGGAGATGTAACCTCCAGCGGTTGGAGTCCCTTTATCGAAATATCAACATTATAGCCTTTGCTGTCCAGGTATTGGAGAATCTCCTCCAGGGAGTAGTTATCGAGACTCTCACGGTTGGAGACGTGCCTTATATTCTCACTGTCCGCATTGACATTGAATGACGGCAGGATTTCACTTGTCTGGCTTGCATTGGAGCCAAAGAGCATGAAGCCTCCGACAAAGATGAAAGTTGCAGCGGCAGCTGTGGCAATCATTGCAGGCACGCTCATCTGGAGTTTACGGCGGAAAATACTTATTTTCTTTCTCTCAGTGAAGAGTTTGTTGTCGAGCTTCTTGAAGATGGCATCCTTATTCCTGTCCAGTTCACTCTCAGAAAAAGAATCTGACTGTATAACCCGGTCCAGTCCTTTCATGCCGGCAAGCAAATTACGGCATGCGGCACAATGTGACAGATGTTCCTCAACCTGAGTCTTATAAGGCTCCTTCAATTCCCCGTCCAAGTATGCTGACAGCATCTGCAAATCAATACACATCTCTCTCCTCCGAAGTAAGCAGACTCTCGAGCTTTCTCCTTGCTCTGTGAACCCTTACCTTAACATTAGTTTCGGAAATACCGAGAACCTTTCCGATAGCCTTGTAGTCCAAACCCGAATACTCCTTGAGCTGGATTACCAGCTTCAGGTTCTCGGGCAGAGCCTCCACGGCACGTCTGACCCTCTTCTTCTCCTCTTCCTCGATGACCGTACGGGCAGAGTCAACATAGTTGGCCATTTCGCTGCCGGGCATCTTCTTCACCTTCTCAACAAGCTGGAGTTCCCTCTTGTTGTGCTTCAGGTGATTGAGCGCGAGATTCTTCGTCACACGCAGGAGCCAGTACTTTGCATCGTTCATTGTCGGGAAGCTCATATTCTTCACAAAGAATCTTTCAAAAGCCTCCTGGACCAGGTCCTCAGCAATATCCTGGTTGTACACGATGTGCATCGCAACCTGCATCAGCAGAGTGTAATTCTCATCATATACTTTCCTGAAATCGTCCCTGTTGGTACTTTTTATTTCCATCTTACTAACAACTAATCCTTTATAAAGGTTACAGATTTTTTTCCAAAATTGCTCCGGAAGGAGTATCTTTTACTATAAATCCCCTTCTTAGAAGCTCTGCCCTTATCTCATCAGCCCTAGCCCAATCCTTGTTTTTCTTGGCAAGAGCACGCTCCTCAACAAGTTTCCAGTCCTCGTCAGAACCAACCTTCTCATCCTTTTTAGCCTCAACTTTGTCAAGTTCCAGGCCGAGGATCCTATCAAAGGAATAGAGGAGAGAGAGTTTCTCCCCGTCCTTTACCTCATTATCCTTAAGCATCAGCCACATCTGTGCAAGGGCCTCAGGTGCCCTGAGATCGTTATTCATTGCAGAAGAGAAACTGTCATAGTACGATTGAGCCTTATCCCCCAGGGTCTTTGACGGCTCATTCTTCTTGAGAGAAGCAACAGTGGAAACAAGTTTTTCTCTTGCAGCCTTAGCATGGTCCAATGCCTCCCAGCTGAACTTAAGCTGTGTGCGGTAATGGCCGGAAAGGCAGAAATACCTGTAATCGAGTGCATTGTAGCCGTGGCTGACAACAACAGGAAGAGTCAGGAACTCTCCTGATGACTTACTCATCTTTCCCTTGTCATTGAGGAGGAACTCCCCGTGGCACCAATAATTCACCCACTTGGTGCCGGTAGCAGCCTCGCTCTGAGCTATCTCATTGGTGTGGTGTACGGGAATGGCATCAATACCACCACAATGAATATCGAAATGGGGACCAAGATATTTCATGCTCATTGCAGAGCATTCAATATGCCATCCAGGATACCCCCTGCCCCACGGGCTGTCCCACATCATAGCCTGCTCACCGAACTTGGAGTTGGTGAACCAGAGTACAAAATCCTTGGGGTTACGCTTGTTGCCGTCAACTGCGATGCGCGCTCCGCTCATCTTCTCATCCTGGCTCTGTCCCGCAAGCTTCCCGTAGTCGGGTATTGTGTCTATCGAGAAATAGACGTTCCCGCCGGATGTATATGTATGGCCCTTTTCCTCCAGCACTTTAATAAGATTAATCATATCCTGGATGTGGTCGGTTGCCTTACATACGATATCGGGTCTGATTATGTTGAGGTCTTCCTCATCCTTGAAGAATGCCTTGGTATAGAATGCAGCTATGTCCCAGACACTTTCACCTGTCTCCCTGCTGCGTTTTCCGAGTTTGTCCTCACCGTCATCCCCGTCCCCGGTCAGATGGCCGACATCTGTTATGTTCATAACATGTTTAACTTCATATCCGTCAAAGAGAAATGTCCTCTTCAAAATATCCTCGAAGATGAATGTCCTTAAATTACCTATATGTGCATAGTTATATACAGTAGGACCACAACAGTACATGGAAACCCTGTTTTCCCTGATAGGAACGAATTCTTCGATTCTGCGGCTCATTGTGTTGTACAGTTTCATACTCTGTCCTCCGTCTTGATATAATTTAACGCATTATATTTGATTTTCCTTCCTTGTTAAAGATAAGTGACAGAAGCGGTTTCGGCTATCATCACACCACATATGTCACTATCCAGCTCATCTTTTTGGAGGATGTTATTTTGAATAGAGCTGAAATATCATCCCGGCCGAAGTCCTCTGTAATCTCAATATTGAGTTTCCCGTCCTCATACCCCAGAGAGACATTATCCTTATTGAAAGCTATATAGAGACTTCTGCTGTCCTCCTTATAGCCGAGAGTCCACCATTTCCATGTAATTGAAATACGTCCTCCACGTTTCTCCTCTCCTCCAGTAAAGCTTTTGGAGATTGAGGATTTGAGGATGAAGGCCCCCAATGTCAGCCTGCCTGAGAAGTTGTACTCATAGTCACGGTATTCTCTGAGATAGACAGGCTCCCTGGCCAGTCTGAGTTCATGTGTTATCTCGGCTTTCTCATCCTTTATCCCCATCTTCAGATATGTATACCATTTTCTGCTGCTGTGACTGAAAGCCTGGGTATGACCATACCCGAAGGCAAAATCCAGGACGGAAAATTTGAATGAAGAGGAAAAAAGAAACGAGAAGCTTCTGTAACCACTCACGGACGCGACGGCCCTGAGACGGAAGCAATCCCCACTACGATACTCCCCGACTCCCCATAAGGTATCGCGGTCAGTGCGCAATGTGACATCCTTCTGGTAATCACCGTCCTCAGTCTTACCCCCAAAAACAAATCCAAGTGACAGTGCGGATGAGTCATATAAAACTCCCATACCCCTTCTCTTCCCGAAAAATGAGAACAAATGAAAATCAAAGACGCAAAGATCAGACCCGATGATAGACGAGTCATGAGAAATGATCGAGAAGGAAGGGGCAAGGGAGAAGGAGGAAAAGGGATTATCAAGAAGAGCGATAAGCCCTCCTTCCTCCATTGATCCGAAAGAAAATAAGGGGGTTTTTATAACTAGGCCGTCCTCCCGCACCTTCATCGTTGAGGAACCGTCCGTAATCTGGACATCTCCTGTGGAGGAGAATGTATATGACACCGCCTGGAGAGGCAGAGTCAGCAACAGGAATAAAAGCAATACGGTAAAAACAGCCTTCATGCTTATATATAGGTCAAACACCCCCGAAAAATGTCAAAAAAATCTTCAAACCATATACAAAACGCAGTAAATATGTATGATTTTGTCTTTCTGTATCTCTGAATAACATGGGTTAAACAAGTTTGTATTTTTCAGTCTTCATGGTGGAGGTTTTTCACTTTGTGGATTATCATCAGAAAAGTTATCAATTCTTAAGGAGTGCTTAAATGGTTATTTTAACCCTAAACTGCGGCAGTTCCTCTGCCAAATACCAGGTATATGACTGGGACAATAAGGATGTTCTTTCAGTCGGTGTTGTTGAAAGAATAGGACAGGAAGTTTCTACAATCGAACAGAAGTCCCGCGGAAAGGATGAATTCGAAGCTTCATTCTCCAGCCCGACACATGCTGAAGCTATCGACTACATCCTGAAGATGCTCCAGGACCCGACTTACGGATGTATTAAATCCCTCGATGAAATCGGAGCTGTGGGTCACAGAGTCCTCCATGGCGGTGAGATGTTCAAGAAGTCAACTCTTGTAACTGACGAGGTAATCGAAAAGCTGAAGACTCTCATTCCACTCGGACCGCTGCACATGCCGGGAAATATCATGGGAATCGAATGCGCACGTAAGCTCATGCCTAATGTTCCGCAGGCAATCGTCCTGGACACTGCTTGGCATCAGACAATGCCACCTGAGGCATTCATGTATGCTGTTCCGTATGAATGGTATGAAAAATACAATGTAAGAAGATACGGCTTCCACGGAACAAGCCATCTCTATTGCTCAAAGCGTGCTGCTGTTCTCCTTGGAAAGGAAAACAAAGATACGAACGTCATTATCCTCCACATCGGAAACGGTGCATCTGCATGTGCCGTCAAGAACGGAGTATGTATCGACACATCAATGGGCCTCACACCTCTTGAAGGTCTGGTGATGGGAACCCGCAGTGGCGATATCGACCCGGCTGTCATCCCGTATATCTGCAACAACGCAGGATACACTGTCCAGGAGATGGACACGATCCTCAACAAGAAGTCCGGACTTGTAGGGCTCTGTGGCAAGTCTGACCGCCGTGATGTCAGCCAGATGGCAGCAGAAGGTAATAAGATTGCCCAGCTCTGTGTGGACATGGAATGCAGAAGAATCAAGAAGTACATCGGCTCCTATGCAGCCCTCCTGGGAAGAGTTGACGCCATCGTCTTCACTGCAGGTGTCGGCGAGATGGGTGAGAACGTTAGACTCGGTGCAACAGAGGGTCTGGAATCACTCGGAATCAAGATTGACCCGAAGAAGAATGATCTCTCTCACTGCAGAAACGCAGAGACATGCATCAGTACAGATGATTCTCCTGTCAAGATTTTCGTCATCCCGACAGACGAGGAGCTTGTCATCACTGAGGATGCATATGCACTCATGAAGGGTACATACGATATCCACACCAACTTCCACTACTCATTCGAGGATCCGGATTATGTGAATAAGGCACGTGAAAGAGGACTTGTCAACAACCTCAAGAAGAAGCCAGAGATTGCATCAATCATCGCTTATCCTCCGAAGAAAAGTAAATAACATCCAAAGGGGTGTCCGAAAGGACCCCCTTGTTCTTTGTCAAATACAATATTTAAGGCATCAAATATTATTCCCACATAAGACTTATTTATTAAAATATTAAACATATTATCCCATTCTTCCTCTATATATAAGTATGGACCAGGAAGTATTTGAAGAAATTGTAAGGGAAAAATTAAATATAAGTTATTTAAGGCCTTACCAGACACTGATTATCCGCCACATCCTCGACAATGAGGAAAGCGGAAAGAAAACAAACATCCTTGCCTCCCTTCCAACAGGAAGCGGAAAGACTCTCTGCTTTACAGCACCGATGCTTCTGATGAAGGGAATAACTGTCTGCATTTATCCCCTGCTTGCTCTTATCAGCGACCAGGAGAGAAGATTCAGGGATTCTGGCTTTAACCCTGTTGTACTCAGGGGAGGGATGACACGGGAAGAAAGAAAAGAGAGGCTCGGCGAACTGAAAACAGGGAAAAGCAGACTTATTGTCACTAATGTCGAAATGCTTCTATCTCTCATAAAGAGCAGAGAAATCGATATCATTTCGGGAATGATTGAAACTGTTGTAATCGACGAAGTTCATACAATTCTTGAATGGGGAGAGACTTTCCGTCCCGCACTTCTTGAAATCGGGAACATAGTGAACTATTTAAAGCCTAAGAACATCTTCGCTTTCAGTGCCACAATCAACAGTGAAATTGGGAAAAAGATAATCTCACTCATATTCAATGGTCAAAAGCCATATATTGTCCACGGCTCCGCGGACAGGGAGAACATATATTACCATGCTGTAAGAACACTCTCTATGAAACATGATATGCTTAACATCCTAAGTAATAAGGAGATGCGACCCTGTGTAGTTTTCTGTCCCTCACGTGAGAAAACCGAAGAATGGGCGAAGGAGATTAAAAAATACGGCTACCATACTGCTTATTATCATGCGCATCTTGATAAGGAAGAGAAGAAGAAAACCGAAGAATGGTTCTTCTCTTCTAAGGATGGAGTCCTATTTGCAACCATAGCCTACGGGATGGGAGTTTCAAAAGATGACATAAGATCAATTATTCATACATTCATCCCCCCTGACGCATCATCCTTCCTGCAGGAGTCGGGTCGCGCCGGAAGGGACGGCAGGGACGCACATTCTTTTGTCCTTTACAATTCAGACGACAAATCAAAGATAGCCCCGATATTCACCGGTAATGAATGTATAAGACGGCTTCTTCTTGAATCAATGAACGAGGAAGTTGAAAACAGGGAATGTCTCTCATGTAGCCATTGCACTCCCGATTTTTACTCCCCGGCAGGAGAGAAGAAGATTCTTTCCTTCATTGTCTATTGGGGGATTATGCCGTATAAATGGTTTATAAGGGCACTTCTTCACCGCTCTGTCATCTCGCACGGCTTCATGTTGAAAAGATGGTCAGAAGAAGAGCTGGAACATGCACTTGAGATACTCATAAAAGAGAAGAAAATCAGAAAGCTCGGACCGCTCCTGAAAAACAATTGTAAATAAGTCTTTATACATCAAAATACATATTGCATTGAGTCTCATAAAATATCTTTGTATTTTTTACTCAATATAAATAGAATTTAGAGCATGAACAAAGATTTGCATTCCCTGTACCCTTCTCTTTACGGGTCTCTTTATGATGAAGTTGAAATGGACAGAAGATTTTCTTCTCTTATAGAAAAACATGAGAAGCTATTCTCAAGAAAAGACCCAATGCTCTTTTCTGCGGCAGGACGCACCGAGATAGCAGGAAACCACACAGACCACAACCTCGGCCTTGTAATTGGTGCCTCAATCAATCTCGATACCATCGCGGCAGTCTCTCCCCGGGATGACAGCATAGTCTCATTCAACTCGGAGGGTTTTCCTCCATTCTCACTCGATATTTCAGATGACACCATTCATGAAGAAGAGAAAAACACCACCCCTTCCATCATAAGGGGAATAGCAAGGGCATTCAGGGAGAGGGGAATCATTGTCAAAGGTTGGGATGCCAATGTCTCAAGTAATGTGATGATTGGATCCGGCCTCTCTTCATCAGCTTCCATCGAGGTTCTGATTGCCGAAATCTTCAACGCTCTTTATAACAATGACCGCTTCCCGCCTCTCGAACTTGCCCAAATCGGACAGTACGCCGAGAACGTATACTTCGGTAAGCCTTCTGGACTTCTTGACCAGGCATGCTGTGCAACAGGGGGGATTATCGGGATAGACTTCAGGGACGAATCAGAGCCATCAGTCACCCCGCTCTCTCTCGACCTTTCTGAATTTGACCTGACGATGGTCATAACAAACACTCACGGCAATCACGCTTGTCTTACTAATGAATACAGCGCCATGCCACTTGAGATGAGAGAGGTTGCGGCTTACTTTGGAAAGAAGAATTTAAGAGAAGTGGAATTCAAGGATTTTATTTCCAACATGAAGGAAATAAGAGAGACCCTCAACAATGACAGAGCACTTCTCAGGGCGTACCACTACTTTACGGAGAACGAGAGAGTCAGGTTCATGCTTGACGAAATTAAAAATGGCGATATTGATACCTTCCTCTACAATGTGAATGAGAGTAGTGTCTCCTCGTTCTGCTTCCTCCAAAATGTCTTTACGCCGATAAACGTACGCGAGCAGGGACTTTCTCTTGCAATTGCCCTAAGCCAGCACATCCTCCAGGGGGAAGGTGCAGTCAGGGTACATGGCGGGGGACTGGCCGGCACAATCCAGGCATACGTTCCAGACCGGCTTCTGGAAAAGTATATAAGGAAAATGGAAGGCCTCTTCGGAGACGGATCATGCACAAAGATATCGTTCAGGAAGTGCGATGTGTGCAGAATAATGTAAATAAGCCGTACTAACTAAGAGAAAAAAGACTTTCAACCTGTCTGTCCTCTTCCCTATTATCTCTTTAGCGCATAGAATCATCTGGCTATGCGAGAGAGAATTAAAGCAGAAAATGCCATCACAGAGGGCGTCATCTGGCGCCAGATTCTTCTTTTCTTCTTCCCGATTATGTTCGGGACTCTTTTTATGACACTCTACAATACAGTGGATGCCATAATTGTCGGTCAGCTTCTTGGAAAGGAGGCACTTGCCGCCGTATCTGGTGGAACAAGTACAATGACCAACCTGATTATCGGATTCTTCACAGGTGTTGCCTCCGGAGCCGCTGTAGTTGTTTCACAATTTTATGGTGCAAATAATGAGGAGAGAGTCTCGAAGAGCATACATACAGCCATAGCACTCTCAATCTTCTTTGGCGTTGTAATATCACTCGGGGGATATCTTCTGACAGAACCGCTTTTGAGGCTTATAGAGACCCCCGACGAAGTTCTTCCGCTTGCAATTTCATACCTCCATGTCTATTTCGGCGGAGCAATCTTCCTCACTGTCTATAACATGGCCTCCGGCATTTACCGTGCATTCGGAGACTCAAAATCTCCACTGTGGTTCCTCATCATCGGAGCTGTTATCAACATTTTCCTGGATATACTCTTTATTTCAACTTTCAAGCGAGGAGTTAAAGGAGCTGCCGAGGCAACTGTCATCAGCCAGATAGTCTCCTGTTTTCTGACTCTCTTTTTCCTCATGAGGAGAAAGGATTGCTGCAGATACTATCTCAAACGTTCCTTCGATGTCGATAAAGTCATCCTGACAAGGATGCTCCAGATAGGACTCCCCGGCGGGATCCAGTCCATCATGTACAACATCTCGAATATGATTATACAGACCAATGTAAACCGTTTCGGCACAGACACGGCTGCAGCATGGGCAAGCTACAACAAACTTGACTCCATCTTCTGGATGATAGTCAATGCATTCGGGATAGCCGCAACAACCTTTGTCGGACAGAACTATGGGGCGGGAAAGATTGACAGAGCGAAGAAGGGTGTCAGGGACAGTCTCATGATGAGTGCAATAGTTGCTGTTTTGATGACCGGAATATATCTTACACTCGGAAAATATGCATTCATGCTCTTCACAAACGATGCCGAGGTAATATCGATCGGAATGAGAATACTCGAGACAATTGCACCGGTCTTCATCCTCTACATACCCATTGAAATATTCTCAGGAGCATTGAGAGGCGTCGGAAAGACACTCGTCCCCACTCTCTTCACCGTCTTCGGGATATGCGGGCTCAGAATAATCTGGCTCAGCATTCCCTGGTGCACGGCAACAATTGAGAGGGTCATGTATTCATACGCCATCTCATGGGGACTGGTTTCACTACTGTTCTTCATCTACTACAGAAAAGCAGATATATACAGTCAGCTGACTCAGAAGAGTTCCCTGTAATTCGTGCCTATATTCTTTGCCTTACTTTCCTTCTTCATGATTTCATAGAGGTTCTGCGGAACAGGAACTGTCACTCCAAGAAGAGGTTCCACGATATCGTTGAACTTTGCAGGATGTGCCGTCTCGACGACAATGGACGGGACATCATTGAAGTAATCTCTCCTTACCCTCTCACCGCATGCTGTGTGAGGACAGATTATATATCCCCTGTCATCATAGACTTCTTTGATTGTACGCCTTATCTCATCATCAGAGACAGAATAGGCAGTAACGTTCGAGCTGAACTTGGTAAATGTCGGATAGAGGTCAAAGAGCCTCTCCATGTTCGAAGGAGCCCCAACATCCATTGCATTGGCAAGCGTCATCACACTGTCACGGGGCCTGTATTCCCCGCTTTCCAGGTAATCGGGGATGGTCCTGTTTGCATTGCAAGCAAGAACTATTCTCTCTATTGGGTATCCCATCTCCTTTGCCCAATAAGCTCCGGTGACGTTACCGACATTCCCCGAGGGAACGATTATGACGGGCTTAACACCATATTTCAACTCAAAGAGAGATGAAGCATATGCATAATATGCCATCTGGGGAAGAAGGCGCCCGATATTAATGGAATTGGATGAACTGAGAGATTGAGAATATTGAGGATCCATGAATGCTTCCTTGACCATTCTCTGACAGTCGTCAAAGCTGCCGTCCACTTCGTAGGATGAAATATTCTCTCCCCAGGTTGTAAGCTGAGCACGCTGTCTCTCGGCAACCCTTCCTTTCGGAAAGAGCACCTTCACCTTAAGGTTATCCCTTTTATAGAAGGCAGCCGCCACAGCACCACCCGTGTCACCACTGGTGGCAACGAGGATAGTCTTCTCCTCGCCTCTCTTCTTAAGAAGTCTCTCCATCACACATGCAAGGAATCTTGCTCCGAAATCCTTGAATGCACTTGTAGGACCGTAGATGAGTTCCATGAATACTTTTTTATCTCCCTCTTCATAAAACGGAAGCGGAAACGAGAAAGCATCACAGCATATATCAAGAAGGTCATCCTCAAGCTCATCACCCTCAAAGAAAGGCTTCAGTGCTGTATACATCGCATATGAAAGACCCTTAGTAAGGGTAAAGTCATTGCTGATCTGGGGAAGTTTCTCAGGAACAAAGAGCCCCCCGTCCTTTGCAAGCCCCTTGAGCATGGCTTCGCTTACACTGTACCTCTCACCGTCTTTACTTCTTGTTGATACGTATCCAATCATCTTCTTATCCCCTTAAATTTTTGAGCCGAGGTATGCACTCAGCCTCAATATGTCTGCAAAAATACCGGCAGCCGTAACCTCGGGTCCTGCCCCTGGTCCCTGTACGACAAGTGGCTGGTTATGGTAACGCACTGTGGTGAACTGTATAACGTTATCGGTACCCTTGGACTGGCTGAACGGATGGGAAAGAGGGAATTTCCTCAATCCTACAGAGCACTTTCCGCCGTCCACAGTTCCAACATAACGTAGTGCCTTACCTTCAGCTTTCGCCTCGTTGTAAAGAGAGAGCATCCTTTCGTCCAGTTCACCGATACGGTTCAGGAACTCCTCTTTTGAAATATCCCTGAGGTTTTCCGGAACAAGTGATTCAATCGGGAAGGAGTCAATCTCCGTCCTGTATCCCAGCTCCCTGGAAAGTATGACAGTCTTACGGGCAACGTCCATACCGGAGAGGTCATCTCTCGGGTCAGGCTCAGTAAAGCCAAGTTCTCTTGCTTTGAGCACAAGCTCTGAAAACGGGACTGTCCCGTCATAGGTCGAGAAGAGCCATGAGAGGGTACCGCTCACCATACCCTCAACCTTCTCGATGGTATCACCAGTCTCACGCAGGTCTTTGAGAGTTACGATTATCGGAAGCCCCGCACCTACAGTGGTTTCATAGAGGAACTTCTTTCCTGTCCTCATTGAGGCAGAGAAAATCTCCTCATAGTAGTCATACGGGCCGGAAGGAGCCTTCTTGTTTGGTGTGATTACATGGAAGCCCTTCTCTATGAAGCTCTTGTATTGGTCAGCCCTTTGCTGACTTGATGTGGCGTCAATCAGTACCCAATGAGGATAGTATGATGCCCTGATATGGGAAAGGAATACTTCCTCATTATACGGGATGGCATATTCATCAAACTTCTCCTTCCATGAGGAAAGATCTATGCCGTCCTCACTCAGGAGCATTTTCGTGCTTGTGGCTATTCCCCTGACACGTAAGTCGAGGTCAAATTCCCTCTTGAGTCTCTCACTCTCACGTCCGAGCTGACTGAGGAGTGTCCCTCCGATATTACCCGGTCCGAAGAGACCGAGGGAGAGTGTCTGCGGAGACATGAAGAACACAGTATGGAGTGCCCTCTCTGCCTTGACGGCATCACTGGAGGCTATTACTGCACTTATATTACGTTCGCTTGAGCCCTGTGCAATTGCCCTGACGTTGACACCTGCCCTGGCAAGGGACGAGAAGAGCTTTCCTGCAACACCGACACGTCCCGGCATTCCCTCACCGACAACAGCAAGAATCGAGAGGTCATTCTCACACTCGACAGATGAAATCTGGTGAGCCTTGAGCTCTCTGTCAAATTCCCCGATGATAGTCTCCCTTGCCTTTCTGCTCTCCTTCTGGGGAATTGCAAAGCAGATGGAATACTCACTTGATGCCTGTGAAATGAATATTACACTTATACCTTCATTACGGAGTGCCGTAAAAAGTCTTGATGAGACACCAGGAACACCTGACATACCAGAGCCTTCCACATTCACAAGTGATATATTCTTCACAACGCTGAATGCCTTGACTCCCCTGTCCTCCGGGTCCGCCTCCCTTGTGACAACAGTGCCTTCCTCTTCGATATCACCCCAATACCTCAACGAGAGGGTAAGGTTGGCGTTCATAGCGGGAATAAATGAATGGGGATGTACAACAGGTGCTCCGAAGAATGAGAGTTCAGTTGCCTCAGAATATGAGAGACGCCTTATTATATGGGCATTCGGTACATCCTTCTTGCTTGCAGAGTACAGGAGGGATTTCTGGTTCCAGAACGTCAGAGGACATGAGAGCTTACTGGCAATCAGGGATGCCGTATATTCACCCCAGCCCTCCTCTTCACGCTCCTTTCCGGAGGCATCTCTGTCTTCATCACAGTAGATAAGCTCACCTGCAACTATGACGGTCTTCTTCCCGTTTACGTTTTTCGGGTTGTCGAGGATATCAGATGGCTTCAGCACCTCACACGATATTCCCTCCTCCTTCATACGGTAGAGGAGAATTGAGGCCAGAAATGTCGAAGTCAGATTTTCAAGGTAGTCCGATGAACCGCCTTTCCTGTCACTGAGAATCCAGACTGCCTTTATAATGTCAGAGACATCCGAGAACGAAGCCTCTATCTCTTCAGAGACTACCATAGCCTTCGCGGGAGAAAGCGACGATGAGACAAGATCAAGCCATCCGTTTTTCTTCATTTCAAGGAGTGACCATACACTCTCATCCTGCTTTTCTGCCATTTCAAGAAGTCTGTTGAATGTAAGTGACGGATTGAGAGGAGGAGGAAGAACAAAGACAGAAGTGTCGTCACCGCTTTTCCTGATGACGCTAATCAGCTTCTCAATACCTTTGGAAGTGGAAACCATCGAACCCTCAAGGGCATGGACACGGATACTCATACTCAACTCCTCCTTATAAAAAGAGGGCTCCCTTCTTTTAAGGAGTCCCCGTCTTTTTCATTCTTAGAAAAACTAATCCTGTTATACAACCTTC
>CAVIAZ010000029.1:0-16558 GCA_963640795.1 bacterium
AATCCCCATTCATTTAGTTGGGCTTTCTGCGCAAATCCCCATTTAAGCAAACTGTTTTTGTGTTGAGCAGAACTTTGACTTTTGGGTGGTCTTCGTCTATCCTTCTTTATGTACAGACAGAGAGAAATTGTTTTCTTTCGTTATCTTTGAAGAGGAGGCATGGCGTGGGGGCATATATTAATCCTGGAAATGGCGGATTTTCTGCAATTAATACCAGAAATTATGTCGATAAGACAATGTTGATTGACTTGATTAACAGTACCGTTGGGAGTGAGCAGAGATTGACTTGTATCAGCCGTCCACGTCGCTTCGGAAAGTCTTATGCCGCAAGGATGCTCTCTGCCTATTATGATGTCTCCTGCGACTCTCATCTTCTGTTTGATGACAAGAAGATAGCTACTACAGAGAATTATGAAAGGTATATCAATAAATACAATGTGATACATTTTGATACAGCAAGTTTTGTCTCATCTGCCCGTATTAACAAAATACCTTTGAGAGATATTCCTCTTCTGATTATGGATGCTATTACAAAAGATCTGGAGAATACTGGTTTTGATATTAAAACTGGCGATTCTCTCTCAGATAACCTTATCCGTATTGCCTCAGTTCCAGAAGGAAAACAGTTTATCTTCATTATTGATGAGTGGGATGCTGTAATTAGAGAGGCGAAGGATGACCAGGATGCACAGAGAGCATATCTTGACCTATTGAGGGTATGGTTCAAAAATGAGGCGTTCACGTCGAAAGTCGTAGCCGCTGCATACATGACAGGAATCCTGCCTATCAAGAAAGACGGCTCCCAGTCTGCACTCTCTGACTTCAGGGAATATACGATGATAAAACCACGCAAATATGCCCAGTTTATCGGCTTCACTGAAAATGAGGTTGGAGATATTTGCAAAGCACATAACGTAGATTTTAAGGCAATGAAACATTGGTATAACGGATATTCATTCCCAATAATCGGTGCTGTTTATAATCCGAATTCTGTTATTGAAGCTGCCTCGAACAATGATTTCTGTTCATATTGGACACAAACATCCACTTCTGAAGCATTACTTGAATACATCAGCAAAAGTTATAATGGTCTTTCTAAGACCATAGCTGAACTTGTAGGTGGTATTGATGTGAAAGTGAATACTGCAAGATTTGCAAATGATTTGACTTCTTTCAGGGGGAAGGATGATGTCCTGACACTTCTTATTCATCTTGGCTACCTTGCATATGATGAGGAGAAGGAAACAGTGCGTATTCCCAATGAAGAGATAAAGAGGGAATTCCAGGATGCAATTCATGAAGTGAAGCTTGAAGAGAGCAGGAAGAGACTCGACGAGAGTGAGAAACTGTTTGAAGACACAATCTCACAAAACGAGAAAGCTGTTGCACTTCAGATTGAGAAAATTCATATGGAAGAAGTTACTCCTCTTCTTTATAACAGAGAGGATTCTCTCAGAAGTGTCATAAAGCTTGCTTACTTCACATACCGGGATCATTATTTCCAATTTGAGGAACTGCCTGCAGGAAATGGGTTTGCCGATATCGTATACATCCCTCTCCCTGATTCAAATTATCCGGCCCTTGTTGTTGAGCTCAAGTGGGATGAAACAGCTCTTGGTGCAATCGGTCAGATACTCAGAAAAAACTACCCTGCTGTCTTGAAAAACTTCAAAGGGGAAATTCTCCTTGTCGGCATCAACTATGACAGGGAAGAGAAGAGGCACACCTGTAAGATAAGACAGTACACAATATGACAGGAAAAGGCCGGTTATTCGCCGGTCTTTTCATTGAGAAATCTCGAGAGGAAGTCTTTTGTTCTTTCGCTTTTCGGGGAGAGGAAGATCTCCTCAGGACTTCCGTCCTCTTCTATTCTCCCGTCTGCCATGAATAGCACTCTGTTCGATACGTCCCGGGCGAACCCCATCTCATGGGTGACAACCAGCATCGTCATGCCTGAATGGGCAAGTTTCTTCATTACATCCAGGACTTCTCCTACCATCTCGGGATCGAGAGCAGATGTCGGCTCATCAAAGAGAAGAATCTCAGGGCTCATTGCGAGGGCACGGGCTATGGCGACACGCTGTTTCTGCCCGCCGGAGAGCTGGCGTGGCTTAGCGTTTATATATTCGTCCATCCCGACCTTCCTCAGGTACTCGAGGGCAATTCTCTTTGCTTCCTCTTTGTTTCTCTTGAGAACCTTTATCTGTCCTATGGTACAGTTATCGAGGACATTATAGTTATTGAAGAGGTTGAAAGACTGGAAGACCATCCCGACCTTTGTTCTATACTCGTCTTCGTTTATTTCTCCCTTAAGGACATCTTTTCCGGAGTATATGATCTTTCCTCCTGTTGCATTCTCAAGCATGTTGATACATCTTAGGAGTGTCGACTTACCGGAGCCGGAAGATCCGATTATGCTGATTACGTCCCCTTTCTTGACGGAGAAGTCTATGTCTTTCAGAACTTCATTCGTTCCGAATGTCTTAACAAGGTGTTCTACTTTCAAGAGCGTTCCCATTAATGTGTTCCTCCTGTAGATGCATCATAGCGGGTCAGACCGCTGGTGAATGCAAGGGTGTCGGTTGTGGCGAGGTCGAAGTTGGCCGGGCCGTCCATCTTGTTCTCAGCCCATCTCAGAACACGGGACGAGACGAAGGTGAGGATGAAATAGATTATCATGGTCACAGTTGCCGCCTCAAAGTATGTGTAGAGTGCACCCGATATGCTCTTGAATGTGAAGAAGAGCTCGACAGTCCCGATAATCGAGAGGACACATGTATCCTTGATATTAATGATAAGGTTGTTGCCAATCTGGGGCATGACATTTCTGAGTGCCTGCGGAAGAACAACAAGTGTCATTGTCTGGAAGTGGCTCATCCCGATAGCTCTTGCTCCCTCTTTCTGGCCGTTGTCGACGCTGAGGATTCCGCCTCTTACCGTCTCTGCCATGTAGGCGCCGGTATTGATGGAGACAATCAGGATAGCTGCACTCCACATTCCGAGGTTAATATTGAAAAGCTGCGCTGAGCCGTAGTAGATGAATGCGGCCTGGAGCATCATCGGGGTTCCCCTGAAGATCTCGACGTATGCATTCAGAATCCACTTCACAATCCTGAGGAGGATTTTGCTGATTCTCTTTGAATTCTTTTTGGGTTCCGTGGTCTGGACAAGACCTACTGCAAACCCGATAACGCAACCAAGGAGCGTACAGACTATGGCGATAACCATAGTCGTGAGAGCTCCTGTGAGTAGTGAAAGACTGTACCTCTGGAGGATGTAAACCATCCTCTGGAGGAAATTCATTTGTGAAATAGTCATTTTATATCCTTATAAAGAAAGTGGCTGGACTGATATAGCCTCATCCATCATTCTGTTGTAATCCTCGACTGTAAGCTTTGAGAGTGCTTCGTTAATCTGAGCTGTCAGTTCCGGATTGTTTTTTGAAACTGAAATTCCGATATTGATCTCTTCCTGGCTCACTTCAAAATTGTCTTCGCTACCGGAGAAGTCGAGAAGCGTGAATGAAGGATAAGCAACAAGGGCAGCCTGTGCTGTCGGCATATCTGTACAGATGAGGTCGACTCTTCCGGATGAAAGGGCAACAAGCATTGCAGGTGCGCTCTCCTGGGCCGGGAGGATTTTCGCTGACGGAATCTGTGGAAGACATACGTCATACCATACTGTGTTCTGCTGGCTTGTGCATGATGCGCCTGTGAGGTCGCTCACTCCCTTTGCTCCCGCATATTTACTGTCTTTGTTCACAAGGCAGACGATGGAAGCATAATAGTAAGGCTCTGTGAAATCGACCATCTGAAGTCTGTCAGATGTGATTGACTGACCTGCGATAACACAGTCAACTGTTCCTGACTGTACTGCCGGGACAAGGGAATCCCAGTCGAGTTTGACAATCTCAAGGTCTTTTCCAAGATAAGAAGCAATATATTTAGCCATCATGACATCGTAGCCGTAAGCATAGTCCTTGCTTCCGGAAATCTGTACAGCACCGTTATCTGCTGTGGTCTGTGTCCAGTTATACGGAGCGTATCCGCACTCCATGGCAACACGGAGTGTATTTGAGGAAGCTGCAGCCTGTGTCTCCTGGCTTCCTCCTGCAAAGACTGAAACCAGAGTTAATAATACTATTGATAAAGCAATTATTTTTTTCATTTTTCTCTCCTGTCAGGTAATTTCAAGTAGGTTGAAGAGACTATATAAAACTGTTAAAGAATAGTCAATATGTTATAAATAAATATGAAATGTTATTTTAATAACACAATATTGGGGATATAAGGCAAATAATAAGGCTTGGGAGTTACCCAAGCCCGAAATGGACCCAATCAGTCCTATTTAGCTACAAAGTGGACAGCAAAACCGCCGATCTCTTCCTTCACATAGAAGAATTTGACTTTGCCCTTTGCATCGTATGTGAAGCTGCTCTCATCGATTGTGTAGCCGAGCTTCTTTACATAACTCATAGTGCGTTCGATGTTGTTGACCTTGTATCCGATGTGACCGTGTGTACCGACGCCATTCTCGTTGATAATCTCAATGGTCTTGTCCATGAAGAAGCCCTTGCTTGTCTCGCTTGTTACCATGCCGAACTTGCTGAGCTTATCAGTCATTGAGGAAGCGTCATTCTTTCCGCATGCGTTGATTGCGAAATGAGCAAGCTCGAAGCCCTGCATCTTCATGACTGCATCCCTGCAGAGAGCTTCAATCTCATCCCACTTGTCGTTGTTGATGAGGTCTGCCTTGACCATCCATGATCCGCCTACAGCAAGCACATTGCCAGCTCTTGCATAGTCAGCAAGGTTGTCGGGGTTGATTCCGCCTGTTGTCATGAACTTGATCTGCGGGAACGGTCCGCCGAGATCCTTGAGCATCTTGACTCCACCTGATGATTCAGCTGGGAAGAACTTGAGAACCTTGAGGCCGAGGTTGACACCCTTCTGGACTTCACTTGCAGTACATACGCCCGGTGTTACCGGAACATTGTTCTTGAGACACCACTTAACTGTGTCTTCGTCGAGCCCTGGTGATACGATGAATGAAGCTCCTGCCTTGACTGCTCTCTCTGCAGTTTCAGGGTTAAGGACGGTTCCGGCACCTATCACCATTTCAGGGTAAGCTTTGACCATTCTTCTGATGGATTCTTCAGCTGCATCTGTTCTGAATGTGACTTCAGCACAGTTAATACCGCCACGCACCATAGCTCCGGCAAGCTTCTCTGCTTTGGCAGCATCGTCGATCTTTACAACAGGTACAATGCCCAGTGTATGGAAAAATTCGAATAATTCAGACTCTTTCATTGTTTCCTCCGTTACGTTAGTATAACACATGAAAACGACTTATTAACGGAAGATTCAGACATATTATTGACTATTAGAAACCCCGTTGTGAGAATTGTTTAAAAATGTAAAAAGGAGACCAGTATGTCAGAAAAGAAATACGTAACTTTTGGTGAGATAATGCTTCGTCTGAGAAGCCCTGAGCACGAAAGACTGTTCCAGAGCCCGGCTCTTGAAGCAACATTCGGTGGCGGAGAGGCTAATGTGGCTGTCTCGCTTTCAATCTTAGGGGAAAATGCAAAGTTCGTTTCAGCTCTTCCCGATAACGCTGTCGGTGAAGCATGTAAGCGTGAACTTATGAAATATGGTGTTGACACTTCAGCAATCAATATGGTCAAGGATGCAAGACTTGGTATCTACTACCTGGAGACCGGTGCAGTCCAGAGACCGAGCCTTGTTGTATATGACAGGGCTAACTCAGCTATTGCAAACTCCAAGCCTTCAGATTTCGACTGGGCTAAGGTCATGGCAGGTGCAACATGGTTCCACACAACAGGAATCACACCGGCTGTCAGCCAGGAAGCTGCAGACTGTGCTCTTGAGGCAATGAAGGAAGCAAAGAAGCTTGGTGCAACAGTTTCCATCGACCTCAACTACCGCAAGAAGCTCTGGAAGTATGGAAAGAGTGCTCCGGAAGTCATGAGGGAACTCGTCAAGTATGCTGATGTTGTTATCGCTAACGAGGAAGACATCCAGAAGTGTCTCGGAATCGAGGCAGCAAGCGATGTGACAAGCGGTAAGCTCGACACAGATGTCTACAAGGAACTTGCAGCAAAGGTCAAGAAGGAATTCCCGAATGTGAAGTATGTTGCAATCACACTCAGGGAAAGCAAGAGCGCAGACCACAACGGATGGAGTGCAGCTCTCAGCGGAAAGACAGGATTCTATCTCTCAAGACACTATGAGATTACAGATATCATCGACCGTGTAGGTGGTGGTGACAGCTTTGCTGCTGGAATCATCTATGCTCTCAGCCACTATGAGGATGAGCAGTATGCAATCAACTTTGCTGTTGCTGCTTCCTGTCTCAAGCACACCATCAACGGGGATTTCAACCTTTCAAGACTCAGTGAAGTTGAAGCTCTCTGCAAGGGTGACGGATCGGGAAGAGTTCAGAGATAAAAATCAGGAAATTAGATTTGTGGGGTAGTGAAAGCTACCTCATTTTCTTTTATGATGGTGACTATGAAGAAGCTTATTTTACTTGGTGATTCCACCTGTGCAATAAAAGACAGAAATGCGAGGCCGGAGACTGGCTGGGGGGAGGAGTTCTATCCGTACCTGGACGGAGAGTGGACTCTCTTGAACGAGGCAAAAAACGGAAGGTCAACTCTTTCGTGCTTGAGGGAAGGTATTTTCTCCAGAGCCCTGATGGAGGCAGATGAGGGAGACTATGTAATCATCCAGTTCGGACACAATGACCAGAAGAAGGATGAGAGGGGGACGGACCCTTTCTCGGGATATATTGCGAACCTGAAATACATGGCATCCGCCTTTATGGAGAAAGGGGCACATGTCTTTTTCATCACATCTGTTCCCAGACATAAGTTTGAAAACGGAAGACCAGTTGACTCACATAAGGATTATATCGTCGGTATGAAGACGGCCGGGCACCAGCTCTCTGTTCCCGTACTCGATATTACAATTCCCCTGATGATGGATTTAGCTGTACTCGGAGAAGAGGAGAGCAGGAAATATTACATGAACTTTCCCGGTGGAATCTATGAGAACTTCCCTGAAGGTAAGGAAGACAACACACATCTCAGACCTGAGGGGGCAAAGTGGGTAGCCCGGGAGATAGCACGTCAGCTCGGAGCGTACTCAGCTGAGTTTCTCAAATAAGAGAAAGGGGATGCAAGCCGCATCCCCTTTGGTATTTATTCTTCAATCGATACATCCACAAATTTGAATTGTGTCACATCAAAGAGACCACAGTCTGTAATCTTGTAAGCAGGGATTACCGGAAGAGCCATGAAGCAGAGCGTCATGAACGGATCTATCTCGGGATTCATTCCCTCCATCTTCTTCTCTGCTGCCTCATGGAGTTCGTCAAGGCATTTCACAACTTCGTCAACCGGGAGGTCTGTCATCAGGCCACCGATTTCGAGAGGATGGGAAGCAAGTTCCTCACCGTCCTTGAATACTGTGATTCCTCCGCCGATTCTGATGAGGTTCTCAACAGCCTTCAGCATATCTTCATCATTGTCTCCGACCACGATGATATTGTGGGAGTCATGTGCGATTGTGTCCGCAATTGCTCCGTGTTTGATTCCGTATCCTCTGATCAGGGCGGAAGCATGGTAACCTGTGCCGTTATGTCTTTCGATTACTGTCACTTTCAGGATATCTTCTTTCGGGTCGTGTACCCACTCACCATTACTGTCTCTCTTCACAACAGCTTCGCCCTTACCTGTGACAACACCGCCCGGGAGAATGTCTATGACCCTGACCTTGTCACTCTTGAGAGGGAGGGAGAATGTCTTGAGGGAGAGGTCTTTGACCTTGACAGATCCCTGTACTCCGAATGGTTCGACATGTGGGGACTTTTTGATAATCTTCCCGTCAGCTGCAACTTCCTCACCTTTAACGAATACTTCCGTAGGCTTGATTTCATCAAGTGTCTTCGAGAGGAAGAAGTCTGCTCTCTTACCGGGGACAATCATTCCCCTGTCATCAAGGTGGTAGCATTCAGCAGCGTTGATTGTTGCACATGCAATGGCCTTCAACGGGTCAAGCCCATGGCTTATAGCCAGGTTGACACCATAGTTTATATGGCCTTCCCTCGTGATGGACTGTGGCTGTCTGTCATCTGTGCAGAAGAGACAGCGGCGGTAGTTCGTGTCTGTGACGCCAGGAAGGAGCTGGAGGACGTTGCGGCATACAGTTCCCTGCCTGAGGAGTACATACATACCCTTTCTGACCTTCTCCTGGAGTTCTTCCGGAGTCTCGCATTCATGGTCTGTCTTGATTCCTGCTGAGAGGTATGCGTCGAGTCCCTGTCCCTGGATTGTCGGGATATGGCCATCGATGATCTTCTTTCTTGAGTAGCATGTTTCAAGCTTGTCGAGGATGGTGTCGTCAGCTGTGACAACTCCGACATAGTTCATCATCTCACCAAGCCCGAGAATCTTCTCATTGTCGATGAGTTTTTCAATTTCAGGTGCATTGAGGATGGCTCCCGAATGCTCGAAGAATGTGCATGGTACACAGGACGGGAACATATAATAGATGTCGAGGACGGCATCTTTTGCAGATTTCAGCATATAGTCCATTGCATTGAGACCTGCGACATTGGCAATCTCATGGGGATCGGCAACTACAGTTGTAGTTCCGCATGGGAGGATGGCATTCGAGAATTCACTCGGTGAGAGATGTGAACTCTCAATATGGCAATGGCTGTCGATAAAGCCTGGAATAAGGTACTGGCCTTTGGCATCTATTACCTTCTTTGCTTTCCTGTCACCGTCGAAACCAACGATGTAACCATCTTTAACATAGACATCTGCCTTATAAACGGTAGAACCACATACATCAACAACCTGTGCATTCTTAATGGCAAGATCACACTCTTCTCTTCCCATTGATGCGTTAATGAGGTTGCGCGCAGTCAATTTGTTCATGAATTATTCTCCTTTTTGTAACTAAATGATAATACGGATTCTCCAAAAAGCCAGAAATTTTGTTGCTTTTTGTTGCGAAAACTACATGAACCACATAAATCGTATAACTTTGGACAAAAAAAACCGCAGGCGGTTAACCTGCGGATACAAACTGTATTTTCTCTTAGATTGTGTTGACGACAATCTTAGCAACGAAGAGTGCGAAGAGAATCCATGTCGGAGCATTGATATCTTTAGCCTTTCCGGTGAATGCCTTGAGGACAACATAGAAGAGAACGCCGAACATGATACCGTTGGAGATGGAGTATGTGACAACCATCATGAGGATACACATAAATGCCGGGATACCTTCTGTGAAGTCGTCGAAGTCGATTTCTCTGACAGGAGTAATCATCATGACACCAACGATGATGAGAGCAGGAGCTGTAGCTGCACTTGGGATGGATCCGAAGAGCGGCTCGAGGAAGAGTGAGAGCAGGAACAGGATAGCAACTGTGAGAGATGTGAGACCTGTTCTTCCGCCTGCTGCAATACCGGAAGCACTTTCAACGAATGTTGTGATAGTTGATGTTCCGAAGATAGCACCAGCTGTTGTTCCGATAGCGTCAGCAAGGAGAGCTTCCTTACAGTTAGGAATAGTTCCGTCTTCTCTGACCATGCCTGACTTACCAGCACATCCGATGAGTGTACCGACTGTATCGAACATATCGACAAAGAGGAATGTGAACATAACGATGATGAAGTCGAAGACTGTCTTTCCATTCTGGAAGATTGTTCCGAACTCAAAGTTGAAGAAGTATGGAGCTGACGGGAGATATGATCCGCCGTTGTATTTTGTAACGCCAAACGGGATACCGATGATTGTTGTTACAACTATACCGATAAGGAGAGCACCAGGAACCTTTCTTGCAACCAGGACACCTGTGATGAAGAGGCCGATAACTGTGAGGATACAAGCCGGGCTTGTGATCCATGCAGGGTTGAGTGCACAGATTGTGCTCTGGTCAACGATGACGATACCGGAGTTCTGGAGACCGATGAAAGCAATGAAGAGACCGATAGCTGCTGCGATTGCCTTCTTGAGGTTTTCAGGAATACTGTTGACGATAGCTTCTCTGAGGTTGCAGAGTGTGAGAAGGATGAAGATGATACCTTCAACAAATACTGCTGTGAGAGCAAACTGCCAGCTGTAGCCCATGCCGAGACATACTGTATAAGCAAAGAATGCGTTGATTCCCATACCTGCTGAGAGAGCGAACGGGAGTTTTGCAACAAGGCTCATTACGAGACATGCGATAGCTGATGAGATTGCTGTAGCTGAGAAGACCTTTGAGAATTCCATGCCACATGCTGAGAGGATACCAGGGTTGACTGCAAGAATGTAGACCATTGTCATGAATGTTGTAACACCGGCCATAATCTCAGTCTTGACTGTGGTATTGTGTTCCTTGAGTTTGAAGAACTTTTCCATACATTATTCTCCTTTGTGTGTATGTTTGAAAGAATTATAAGTTGATTCTAACCCCTTATTTTTGAGTTGCAAAGAAAAAAATTAAGAAAATGCAACAAAATGCAACTTTTCAGTAATGCGTAACACTTCCAGTCACAAGAAAAGAGGCCTCCCTTACGGAAAGCCTCCATTATATATAAGGATAAAAGAAATCAGCCCTCGAAATATTTCTGAGCATTGTCGAAGGAGATTGCCCTTACGATTCTTCCGAGATTCTCCTCGTCGTACGGAACTTCGCCGTTCTCCACCCAATTGCCGATCAGGTTACACATTATACGTCTGAAGTATTCGTGTCTTGAGTAGGAGAGGAAGGACCTTGAGTCAGTCAGCATGCCGATGAAGGCAGGGAGAGACCCGAGGTTGGCAAGAGTCTTCATCTGCTCCTCCATTCCGTCCTTGTGATCACAGAACCACCATCCCGAACCGAGCTGGATTTTGCCCTTCATTCCTCCGCCCTGGTAGCAGCCCATCAATGTTCCGAGAGGATAGTAATCCTTCGGGTTGAGTGTATAGAGGATGGTCTTCGGCACTTCATCTGTCTCGGAGAGATTGCCGAGGAATGCACTGACACCGTAAGCGAGTGTCTCGTCATATGATGCGTCATAGCCTGTGTCCGGGCCGAGCTTTGCATACATGGTCCTGTTGTTGTCCCTGATGGATGCGAAGTGGAGCTGCATGGCGATGTTCTTCTTGTTGTAGAGCTTTGCCAGTGCTGTAAGGACATAAGTCTTATATGCATCAATTTCCTCAGCTGAGAGCTCTTTGCCGGAAAGCCTTGAAGAGAAGACTTCATTGACCTTCTTTCCGTCCCAGAATGTATGCGGACATGTCATGAGAGCGTGGTCGGAAGCTTTGCATCCGAGCTCAACGAAGAAGTCGAGTCTCTTTTCAAGCGCAGATATTACATCATCAACGCTCTTTATCTCCATTGAAGCAGATGAAGCGAGCTTCTTGATATAGTCTGCCCAGTCCGGCTTGTCGATGTTGAGAGCCTTGTCAGGCCTGTAGGAAGGAATTACCTTTGCAGGGCATTTTCCGTCTTTCTTAATCTTGATGTGCCACTCAAGTGAGTCTGCCGGGTCATCTGTTGTACCTACAGCATAGACATTGAACTTCTTCATGATTCCCCATACGGAGAGGTCGGGATCGTTCTTGAGCTTCTCGTTTGTCTCGTCGTAAATCTTCTTTGCATTCTTCCTGTTCAGAACATCCTTGATACCGAAGTAGCGCTGGAGCTCGAGGTGCGTCCAGTGATAGAGCGGGTTGCCAATCAGGTTTTCCATGGTCTCTGCCCATGCCATGAACTTGTCAAATGGGTCGGCATTGCCTGTGATGAGGTTCTCATCAAAGCCACATGTCCTCATTTGTCTCCACTTGTAGTGGTCTCCGCCGAGCCAGGCATCGGTGATGGTTGTGAATCTTGCATTCTCTGCAATCTGCTGGGGAATGAGATGGCAGTGATAGTCAAAAATGGGGGCATCTTCCGCATACTTGTGGAAGAGTGTCTTTGCTGTTTCGGTTTCCAGGAGGAAATCCTTATCCATGAATTCTTTCATTCTTAAATCCTCTTTGATGCGTAGTTGTTAAGTATAGAATATACTTAGGGGGGATACAGTAACGATATTTTTTTGTTAAATTCCGTTAAAACAGTAATTTTTCATATTAAATCGATTAAAACTTTTTGCCTTTATCGCGATAAAAACGTTAAAATTTCATTAAAGGATGTGATATGGCGAAAAGGATAGGATATCTGGGGGCTAACCTTCATCGGGGAACAGGACTGAGATTATGGGAAACCGTAAATGAGGAATCCCGTCACTACACAGACCATACTGTATTCGTGCTTCCCGGAGGAAGATTAAACTACAAGAAAGATGACGAGCATTTGCGTAATGCCATTTTCCGTTATGTCAACAGCGATAACCTTGACGGTGCTGTTGTATGGGGTAGTACGCTTGCCAGTGAGGTTTCATGGAAGGAAGTTGCGGAGTGGACGAAGGGACTGAGTGAGAAGATTCCGGTTGTCTCCCTCGGCATTGACGTTCCGGGGATTCCGTCTGTCACATACGATGCCTACACGGGTGTATACAGGATGTTGGAACATTTCATCACTGTCCATAACTACCGTCGTATAGTCTTCCTGCAGGGACCTAAGAACCATAACTCAGCCTATTCGAGACTCGAGGCATACAGGGACTGTCTCAATGACTACGGTATTGAATTTGATCCGTCATTGGTCTCATCACCCTTTACATGGTACGACGGTGACAAGGCTATCCAGGAGATAATGGTGAAAAACCACAGGAGCCCGAAAACCGACTTTGACGCAATCATAGCCTCTTCCGACATAATGGCTTTCCTGGCATCAAAGTATCTTGAGCAGCAGGGCTATCATATTCCTGACGATGTGGCTTTGGCGGGGTTCAATGATTCTCCCGAAGCTTTCCTCTCCTCCACGGAGCTGACAACGGTCAGACTTCCCGTCAAGGATATGGTTGAATACAGTTTCGAGACCATAAGGGAGATGGAGGAGGATCCTGATGCCATCCATTCATCATTCTCTCTTCCGACTGTTGCCATCTACCGTAGGAGCTGCGGTTGTCCGGAATCCTACGGCAATGATGAGATGGTGAAGGATGAGATTACAACATTTGAAGACTATGAGAGGTGGATTAATCTCCGTCTGAGCCATGGTGACAATGCCTCTGTGTACCTTGAGATAGTGAGAAGTATGTTCATTGACGGAGAGGTCGTCACCCAGCAGAACAGGAACAAGTATGATGAGCTCTGCTGGCGGTATGCAAAGCATGACGGCACAATGAAATTCTTCTTCTCTGCATTAAAACTCTGCCGTAAGCTCTTCCCAGAGAGGGAGATTAGCATTACTGAAATGGAACTCCTTCATGAGATCATGATGGAAACCTCCGTCAAGGTGAGTGCCGTAAGGTGTTACCGCCAGAGGGAAATCAACAACAGCCATAACAGCTTTACAAACAGGCTTCTGAAGGTCCATTCCTTCATGGAGCTGGGAGAGGCGATGAAGACGTATCTTCCGCTTATCGGGATTGACAAGGCCTTCCTCTTCACTTACGGAGAAGATGAGACCTCCCGGCTTGAAACGGGATTCTCGGAGGAGAAACTCTTCACAACCGGAAAGGAGTTTTCGCAGAATCTCCTCTATCCCGAGGAACTTTCCTATGAAATCCAGAAGGGACTCTTTGTTGTCGAACCCCTGTACTATGACAACAAGCTTGACGGCTACCTGATTCTGAAGAACAATGACTGCCCGGCAAGCATGATTGAGAATATCAGGATTGACATATCATCATCGCTCCAGGCAATTAATCTATACATGATTGCATGTGAGAAGAGTCAGAAAGCTGAAGAGGCCGAAAAGCAGTCGAGTGAGTTCTTTGCACACATTACAGAGGAACTCAGGGAACCTCTTGACCACATAAAGAAGGTCCTGGTGGAAAAGAAGGGGATAGACAGTGATGAACTTCTCTCCACCATCGTGAAGACTGAGCACCTTCTGGAACTCAGCGCAGTTGAGAAGGGTGACATAACACTTGAGACAACATATCTTCCTCTTTCCGAGGTGACAGATACACTCAGGAAGAACGGAATAAGGGTCAAGAGCCCTGCTTCTCTTCCCTCAATTGTCTTTGACAGGAACAGCCTCAAGGAAATATGTTCTTGTTTTGTCACATTCTTCGGTAGCGATATTTGTCTGACAGTAAGGCTTGAGCCTTCACGTGTGGACCTCCGATTCCATGGCGGGGCATTCGGGAGCACCGGCAGTACCCCGACAATGCAATATGCAGAGAAGCTTATTCTGCTTCAGGGTGGCAGGTTCTCTTTCGGAAAGGATTCGCTTGATGTCTACCTGCCGTATCCTTCTCTCTCCGAGGATGAGACTGTGACGGGAGGAAGTGACGGCGTACTCTTTATTACCGATGCTGCAGATGACGTCGGGATTGAAATTGAGGGTGATGTCACAAGGATGAGCTATGATGATGTGATAAGGGAGATAAACGGGATTTCACACTTCTCGTCCATAGCCTGGAACGCAAAGAATGTGTCCAAGCAGAGCGGTATTGTCATGAACCTCATGCGTAACCACAAGGAAGTCAGGCATATGCCTTTCATATGTTTCGGCCTCGATGGTGACAGCATATCGGTAAAGGCTGCCGTTGAGGGGATAATCCCGACAGAAGGGAAGGGATGCATCTACTCCTTCGGTCCGTTCGTTGAGACTCTCTCCATTCTCAAGGAGTTTGCCCCGGTTGAGGAAATAAAGACACTTGATGACATTCCGGAGGGTACGGAATCTCCTCTCTTCATCTTCCGTGATATCGACATGGACAAGATAGAGGCAATAAGAAAGGACAGGAAGTTTACGAAAACTCCGATTCTCATCATCAAGGACAAGTTCGACTTTGATGAAGTTGATCTTCTCTCCTCCACTCCGAATGTACTGATTGTGAATACTTCGATTACAGAGGCCGAGGGCTTTGTGAACAGGATTGTTGCTGTCTTCGGAGGTGAAGAGCTACTGCCTCCTCTGACATCCATTCTTGTCAAGAAAGCTATATGCTATCTTAACGGAAATGCAACCTATTCCATCTCCCGCTGGCAGATAGCAGGCTCAGTGAATATAAGCGAGGACTATCTTACACGTATCTTCCGTAAGGAAATCGGAATAAGCCCGTGGGACTACCTTAACAGGTACCGCATACAGATAGCATCAAGACTTCTTCTTGAAACGGGATCATCCATCAGCGAAATAGCCTCCCTTACCGGATTCCAGGACCAGGCATACTTCTGCCGTGTCTTCAGGAAGGTGAAGGGATTCCCGCCAGGAAACATCCGTACCCGGTAGTCTGAATAATGCAAAGTCGAGTTTGCATAATGTGCCGTCCTTTTACGATACTGAATTAAGTATGGAGGAAAAGGATGGCATTTTTATCCCAGGAAATAGTTAAAAGCGTACAGAAAAGATATCACAGTGGAATGATGAAGTGGCACTATGAGCATGGTCTTGTGCTCTTTGCTTCCCTTCTCGTTGCCGAGAAATATAATGATGATTCAATTGTGAAGTGGGTTTATTCCCTCTATGACCCGATGATAGCTGAGGACGGCACAATAAAGACCTACCGTAAGGGTGAATACAACCTCGACCAGATTAATGCGGGGCGTGCTCTCTTCATCCTATACGACAAGACAGGAGAGGAGAGATTCAGGAAGGCCCAGGATGTCCTTCGTGAGCAGCTTGAGACACAGCCCAGATGTCTTAACGGCGTCTATTGGCACAAGGAAATCTATCCCTGGCAGATCTGGCTTGACGGTCTTTATATGGAAGGACCTTACAATGCTGAGTACGGAACACGCTACTCTGACAAGGCTGAGGTTGAAGATGTAGTGAAGCAGCTTCTCACCACTTACAGTGTTCTCAAGGACAGTAAGACAGGACTCCTCTACCATGCATTTGATGAATCACGCGGACAGAGATGGAGCAATGAGGTTACAGGTTGCAGCCCTCACTTCTGGTCACGTTCCATCGGATGGTACTTGATGGCAGTGCTCGATGTACTCGATTTCGTCCCACAGGATGACCCCAATAGAGATAAGCTCATTGCAATTGTAAAGGAACTTTCTTCAGCTCTTCTTCCTTTCCAGGATGAGAGTGGTATGTGGTACCAGGTTCCTGACTGCCAGGAGAGGGAAGGCAATTACCTTGAAACAAGTGCGACAAGCATGTTCGCTTATTCCTTCTACAAAGGAGTGAGACTTGGCTACCTCGAGAAGAAATATCTTGAATACGGCAAGAAGGCCATTGATGGCATAAAAGAGAGATATCTTACAAAGGATGGGGATGAATATCATCTGGGAGGCATCTGTTCTGTTGCGGGGCTTGGTGGTAACCCGTACCGTGACGGCTCCTTCAAGTACTACATCCAGGAGAAGATTGCAACAGATGACTTCAAGGGGGTTGGCCCGTTCATTCTGGCTCTTCTTGAAAGCGAAAAATAATAAAGACTTCCTTATTATTCCCCATGCTCAGGTGTGGGGAATTTTCT
>CAVIAZ010000030.1:0-16488 GCA_963640795.1 bacterium
CTACAGTATCGCACTCGGGTCCACATCTATCTCAAGGTGTACCCCGGACGGCACCTTATACTCATTGACAAGCTTCTTTGTGAAGGCCAGCAAACACGATATGCTCTCACTCCTTAAGAGCACATGGTAGCGCCATTGCTGTGCCTGTTTCTCTATAAGGCATGGGGATGCTGAGAAGATTTCAATATCATCAAAGGATGACGAGAGGGCGATGGCCTCCCTCTCAAGAGTCTCTGCACTCTCTCTTGCCCTGTCCTCATTCTTACTTCTGAGTGTCAGGTTAACAAGTCTTGTGAAAGGCGGGAATCTTGTCTCGCGTCTCTCGGAGAGTTCCCCGTCATAGAAATCCTCAACCCTGTTCTCTGCAACTTTGGTGATGGACCCTGCACTTGGCTGTCTTGTCTGTATTATTACCAGGCCGTCATCATGGTAGCGCCCCGCTCTTCCGGCTACCTGGTACAAAAGGTCGAATGTTCTCTCACCCGCCCTGAAATCAGGAAGGGAGAGCGTGCTATCTGCGTTGATTATCCCGACAAGTGAGACAAGCGGGAAATTGAGTCCCTTTGCTATCATCTGGGTTCCGAGAAGGATGTCTATTTTGCCTTCCCTGAAGTCGGAGAGAATTTCCCTTGTCCTGTCCTTGTCTCCCCTGGCTGTATCTGTATCGAGCCTCTCTATACGGCTTGAAGGGAAGAGCTGTCTCACTTCCTCCTCTGCCATCTCGGTGCCGAATCCTGATGGATAGAGCTCTGTCGAACCACACTCGGGGCAGCTTCTTATTAGGGAAGTGGAATAACCGCATGTATGGCACATCAGCTTCCTGTCCCTCTTATGGTAGGTCAGGGAGACGGAACAGTTGGGACACTGTACAACATGTCCGCAATTTTTACATACATAACCGTATGAGAAACCACGTCTGTTTAGAAAGAGGATGACTCCCCTTTTGTTATCGAGGGCCTTTCTTATCTCCTTCTCAAGGGTCGGGCTTATGTTCCTGCTCTCCCCTGCCATATCGAGGATGGAGATGTGTGGAAACTGGCCTTCCCCGATTCTGTTTTTCATTACTATCGTTGTCAGTTTCTGCCCTCTCATAAGCTTCCATGCTTCAAGAGAAGGAGTTGCAGACCCCATTATCAACTCGGCTTTGCACTTCTGCGCCCTGTATTGTGCCACCTGCCGTGCATGATAGCGTGGAGCAGAGCCCGACTTATATGCTCCCTCATGCTCCTCATCTATGATTATGAGTCCCAAGTTTCTGAACGGGGCAAAGACGCTGCTTCTTGCGCCTATCACGATATCGACTTCGCCGTTCATTATCCTCAGCCATTGTTTGAGACGCTGTGAGGGAGTCAGAGCTGAGTGCAGGATGGCGACCCTCCCTGCAAAGCGGGAGTAGACTTCTCCGCTTATCTGGTGGGTTAGTGTGATTTCGGGAACAAGGTACAGCACCTGTTTTCCTTCGGCTATCTTATCCTCTGCCCGTCTGAGATAGACTTCACTCTTACCCGATCCGGTTATCCCGAAGATATAGTAAATCCCCCTGTCTTTTGTTCTGAGAACCTCCAGGGCCCTTTCCTGGTCCTCTGTCAGCTTTTCAACGCGGGAGAAGGACGAAAGAGTTGAGAAAGGAGCGTACTCGCTCTCCTTTCTCCCTGACGGAATCATCCCCGAAAGATTGACACCAACAGGAGAGAGATACATATCACGCATCCAGACGGCTGTGTCGAGAAGATCCTTGTTGAAGACTGGAGTCTTGTCAATTACACGCTTCAGCTTCTTTATCTCATAACCGGTATCTTCAATTGTGTCCTTTTCATTTATGACAAAGCCTGTCTTCTCGCTCTTACCGAACGGGACGACAACCCTCCGGCCGAAGAGATTCTCCCCCTCCATATCTTCAGGGACAGAATACGTAAAGTTCATATCAAAGGGAACGGCGATTACTACATCAACCCACTTCACGCTTTATTCTCTCCACTCATGTTATCCCTTATAAACTTCAAGTCCTCCCAGATAGGAACCCTGAGATTCCTGTCCCTGACAAGGTCGGATGGAGCATAGGTTGTGAATGTCTTTATTCCGTTTACTTTGTATGTATGGAGTCTGATTGAATCAAAACTTCCGGTCCGGCGTAGCATATATGATGCCGTATCCTTTCCAAGGAGAACGATTGCCTCAGGCTTCAGACTCCGCATTTCCTCTCTCAGGTAATCCTTGCATATATCGGCAATCTCTGACGAGAAGTTCCTTACCGGGCACCTGATAAGTGATGTGAGGGCAACATTTCTCAGTTCAAGTCCGATAGCCTTGATCCATTTAGTAAAATAGTCAAAGGAAGCAGAGGAAAGCATTGTCACTCCCTCCGGGGAGGGAAGAACAAAGAGGAGAAGAGGATTGGGAGAGAGGAGCGGCTCGGCATAGACTGTGCGGGAGAAGCACCCTTCACACCTGTGGCATGAGGAGATGTCATCTGCTACTTCCTCATGCGGTTTTATCTCATAGTCATAGACTGATGTGTACTCCCTTAACCTATCACCACTAATTGACGCCGCTGCCTCATCAAGAAGGGAGAAAAAATACTCTTCAGTTACTCTCTCGTCCATCACCAATCTCCTCAAACCACCTGTATTCATCCTCATCATAGCTGATTCTTGCCAGATAGAGACCCTCCGGAGGATATGTTTTGAGTGCATTTTCACGCTTTCTGCTCTCAAGCCTCTCTCTGAAGGAATCAACACTTTCTCCATTGAGTGCTGCTTCCACCATAGTTCCCACCATGCTTCTCACCTGGTGATAGAGAAAGGCATTGCCGACTACCATGTACTTCAAAAAAGGTCTCCCGTAACTGTCTCTTTCCTCACTCCATGCGGATGTGTATATGTCTCTCCACTTGGACGGGCACATATCCTTACTTGAACAGAAAGTAGTGAAATCATGTGTACCTTCGATTGTCTTTGCATAAGCATTAAGCAATAGCAAATCTGGGAGCACTTTCACCCCTGTCATCCGCTTCTCGTCGAATGGGAGCATGTCGCTGAATGCCTTGATGAAGTACCAATATTCACGCGCCGTTGCTGTGAAACGTGCATGGAACACACCCCCCGGTTCCTCCGAAGAGAGTATTCTTATTGATTTTGGAAGCCTTGTGTTGAGTATGATTCTGTACTTCTCGGGACTAAGCGAGCTTGTGGTGTCGAAATGGGCAACTTGTCCCAGTGCATGGACTCCGCTGTCGGTACGTCCTGACCCGGAGAGGACGATATCTTCTTTTAAAAGACTTTTCAGTTCATCTTCTATCACAGCCTGGACAGACACATCCCCGTCCTGCCTCTGCCACCCATGGTAGCAGGAGCCGTCATAGCTTATTGTCAATTTAATGCGTCTCTTTCCCTCAGGCATCTCAACAGAGGGTCTGTTCCAGTCTTTTCTACTCATTCTCTATCAAAACAAATGCTACAGAATAATCACCATCATGGGAAAGCGAAAGCTGTACATTCTCCTGTCTCTCTCCTCTCACCACAAGATATGGCGCTCCACTCTCCTCTTCTCTCACCTCGATATCTTTCGGCTTAATACCTCTGAAGCCGGTTCCGAGGGCCTTCACATATGCCTCCTTTGCGGCAAAGCGTGAGGAAAGATACTCCCCCCTCTTTATCCGCTTTCCGGCTTCTTCTATCTCAAAGGGAGTGAAAATTCCCTCCTCGACCTTTCTTGAAAGATCAGAGAAACGGGAGACTCTGGCTATATCGGTACCGATTGTTATCATTATTCTGCTTTACTTTCAAATAAAATCCTGATTGTAAGAGGTGAAGACGAGACAGTCAGTGAATTATCGGAGAAAATATCCCTGTCATATTCAAGAATGACATTACGTCTGCTTATTCCTTCCCCGCCGACGTCCGAGAAATCGACAGAAGCGGTGATGAGTGAAGGGTCCACAAGATATATTATATTCTCATCTCCTGTTATCACAACATCAACAGAGTCCGGAACCAGAGATACTGCCTCATAGGGGCTGTCATCGGCAAACTTTACTGTCAGAGGGATAGCCACAACTCTATCTGTGGCATTCAGGAACCTCACAGAGATAACTATCATCAATGCACATATGAATGACAGGATTTTGACGACCCAGTTGCCGAAGACTGCGGATGTGAATTTATTCTGTGACTGCATTGTCATCATCCTCCCTGCTCTCCACTTTTATGTTCTGGGGGACGACATCCTTGCCTGCAAGGAGCAGGAGGAGCATCTCCTTCACGACCTCGGTATCGAGATTGTAGTAAATGTTTGCATTGTAAGCGAGGGAAATAGCACCTGTCTCCTCACTGACTATTAAAATAATTGCGTCGCTCTCCTCGCTCAGTCCCAGGGCTGCACGGTGCCTTGTCCCGAATGTATCCTTGATTGATGTCTGCTTGGAAAGCGGCAGATAGCATGCGGCATATGTGCATTTGCTGCCCTGGATTACACATGCTCCATCATGAAGCGGTGTGTCATGGTCAAAGATTGTGAGAATAAGGTTGGCAGAAAGGTCAGCATTAATCTTTGTTCCCGTCTCGTAGATATTCTTCAAATCGGTGTGGCGCGGGAAGACTATCAGGGCTCCCCTCTTCTTCTCCACGAGGTTAGTGCATGCATTGAGGATACTGTCCAGCTGGCTTGCAGAGGTTGTTGACGACCTGAAAAGGGAACGCCGTGATGTCCCTGTGAAGACACGCCTGAGTTCAGGGGTATAGAAGACTACAAGGGCCATCAGAATCGGAATGATCAGCTTCTTCATTATCTTGAGTATGACTGTAAGACCGAATATGTATGAGAAGCCGTAGACGATGACAAGAGTCAGAAAGATTGACCCGAGTTCCCTCGCCCTTGTCTCTGCAACAGCCGTGTAGAACTTGTAAATCACATAGGTCAAGATAATTGTTTCTGCAAGCAGCCTCACATAATCGGCAAGTGTAAGACTATAAAACAAATCAAACATCAATTATTCCTCATCAGTCTGCACCCAGTTGAGTGTGCGGCTTACCGCCTTCTTCCAGAATCCTACCTTTTTTTGCCTCTCCTTGTCATCCATTGTAGGGGTCCATCTTGTCTGTTCCTTCCAATATGACCTCAGAGAATCGGTATCGAGCCAGACTCCGGCAGTCAGCCCGGCAGCATAGGCTGCACCCAGTGCAGTAGTCTCGGCTATGACAGGTCTTATGACAGGCTTGGCGAGGATATCACTCTGGAAGGCCATGAGTGGCCAGGAGTTTGTCATACCACCGTCAACCTTCAGTGACGATATCGGGACCCCGCTGTCCTTCTCCATTGCCGAGAAGATGTCATAGGCCTGGAATGCTGTTGCCTCAAGGACTGCACGGCATATATGTTCCCTGGATGCGTATCCGGTAAGACCTGCTATCACACCACGGGCATCACTTCTCCAATAGGGGGCAAAGAGCCCCGCAAAGGCCGGGACTATATATACTCCCCCGCAATCCTGGACAGAGAGTGCAAGTTCATCAAGTTCCTTGGCAGACGAGACCATCTTCAGGTTATCCCTCACCCATTGCACAAGGGAGCCTGCAACTGCAACTGAGCCTTCAAGTGCATAGACGGGCTTCTTTCCCTCAATGCGGTAGCCGACAGTCGTCAGGAGTCCGCTCTCGGAGTAGCATATCTCCTCCCCGACATTCTGGAGCATGAAGCATCCGGTTCCGTACGTACACTTGCTGCTTCCCTTGTCAAAACAGGCCTGTCCGAAGAGAGCAGCCATCTGGTCACCAAGTATTCCACATACCGGAACAGATGCCTTAAAAGGTCCGTCAGGGTCTGTATAACCGTAAATAACGCCAGATGAGGACACTATTTCAGGAAGAGATTCCTTCTTCACACCGAAGAGGGAGAGCATCTCATCATCCCACTTGAGGGATGCAATGTTCATCAGCATGTACCTTGAGGCATTCGTGACATCGGTCACAAGTGCCTTTCCACCGGTAAGGCGGTATGTCATGTATGTATCTATCGTACCGAAGACAAGCCTCCCCCTCTCGATATTCTTCGCCACAGCCGGAACGTTATCTATAAGCCAGCGTATCTTGGAGGCAGAGAAATACGGCGAATAGAGAAGTCCGGTCTTCTGCCTTATGTACTCCTCGCTCACTTCCTTTGAAAGTACATTGTCGATGAACTCCGCACCTCTGAGGTCCTGCCATACAATTGCATTGTGGTAGCTCTTTCCCGTCTCCCTGTCAAAGGCGATGACAGTCTCACGCTGGTTGGTTATGCCGACAGCTGCGATATCTTCTCCCTGGAGGCCCGCCTTCTCAAGGGCATCGGCTATGACGTCACACGTATTCTTCCAGATTTCCTCCACGTTGTGCTCAACCCAGCCCGGACGCGGGAATATCTGACGGTGTTCCTTCTGGCTTGTAGCCACAATATTATTCTTCTCATCAAAAATGATGAACCTTGTACTTGTTGTTCCCTGGTCTAATGCTCCTACGTACTTCATCTGGACCTCCGGAAATCATTGTACTACGGTTTTCTTCTCATTTGTTGGTAAAAGGTAATTTTATTTTCCTGAACTTCCTCTTGCTGCCACGGAGAGTACGCGCTGATGATATTACAGTCAGATTACCTCCCTCCATGAGGCGGATGGCCTCCTCCCTAACTCTCTCAAGGTCTTCTGTTGTTACAGCAAGAAGACCGTCCCTCATGCCCCACCTCATGGTGTCTGTTATGCCATAGAGGTAACGCCTGAGATCGGTCAGCCCCCTGCTTTGCGGCCCGGTCGGCTTCACTTCCCTTGAAAGCAGCCTCAGCTTTGCGTCAGAAATCTTTTCAGGCGTGAATATCTCACTTCTTACTGCATTGAAGAAGTCAAGAACGGAATCATCAAGACGGGGATCCCTGTATGTGTAGAAGAAAGCTGTGTTTTCAGTAATGTCCAGGGAAGAGCCGGAGCCGTATGCTCCTCCCTTCTCCCTTTCAAGCGCCCATAGAGACGAACGTGACACAAGAGAGAATAGCATCCTCAATGGACTAATGGACTTCGCAGGCGGGACGGGAGTGCGGAAGGCAAGGGCAATATAGTTGACAGGAGTTGAGAATGTGTATGCTGTCTCTTCCCCGTCATCCGGAATTTCCCTTATGTATTCCCTCTTTCCTTCTCCTGACGGAAGGCGGGATATGAAGGCCTCTGTCAAATCAAGTATTCCCTTCTCATTCTTCTCTTCAGTGACAACATGGAAAGTAAGCCTTTCACGGCATATAGCACGTAAGGCAACCTTCCTTATCTTCTCTCCTGTCTCCGACATATCTTCTTCAAGAAGCCGGACGACCTTAAGCCAGAAGGAGAGTCCCTGGGTCTTCTCACCCACATAAGATGCCGCGGAGAGTGTCCGGGACGCACTTGAAAGCGCGAAGAGGTGGGCCTGCCCCGCAAGGGATGACTCATAGTCACTCTGTATGTCCCTGAGTACCGCATTCACTCTCTCCGGGGAGGAGAAATCTCCCTCAGTTAGAAGTTTCAGAATCAAATCAAGGCTCTCCCCGTAGTGCTCTTCAAGACTCTTGAACCTCAGGAGTATGTATTCCTTCTCCTCTCCCGAGCATGCCGTTCCGGACTCAAAGCCCGCAGAAAAGGCACCTGTGACGAATTTGAGAGAAGTAAGGAACTCGGAGTATGTAAGAGACCCGACATTGGTCATTGTCAATAGCCTTACAAGAAGAGAGACATACTCGAGCTCTTCTGTTGTAAAGTCTGAAACATCAAATACAAAGTCAGCATAGACGATGCCGTTTGTCGGGAGATTGGAGACAATAATCCCGTTCTCAATGTGGCGTGGTATTTTCCTGTTCTCAATAGGAATATCTTCAATGGAGAGGCGAGGAAGCGTCTCAAGAGCCTCCTTTGAATCCTTCCTCTCCTCTGCTATAAGAAATAGTCTCTCCTCGTTTTCGTCATAGCTGTATGAGACAAGATTCTCCTCTGTTATTCTCTCCCTCTCCTTTATATTGTTCTCATCCATGACCACAACAGAGAGGAGTCTGTGGGGATTGTTGATGAGATTGTCCTCAATCCAGTGTTCGAAGAATCCTGTATCCTCATCAAGTTTTTCACGGATGAACTCTATCTCACTTCTGATTTTGAGCATACTGCTCGGGTTTTTCCCGAACGCCCAGCCCTTGTCTATCCTGGAGAAGAAGAGCCTGTAGCCGTTGGGCGTACCTTCCTTTATCTCCTGGAGCCTGAACTCCATTCTCCTGAGAGAAGCCTCAAGAAGAGTTTTATCAAGTCCGTCATCCACAATCTTTTTGAGACTCTCAAGGATTATACTCTCTCCCTTCCTGGCATCCTCCTCCTTTGCCCCAGTGAAGCCAACAGAGAAGGTAACAGACTCAAAGGAATCATTTATCCCGCCTTCATCCGAAATGTCACGTCCGACTGAGGAGTCAATTATGGCCTTGTAGAGCGGGGAGCCGGGGTTTCCCAGAAGCATGTCTACGACAAGAGAGGAAACAGTTCCCAGCATCGGATCCGAGGAAGGCCCGAGAACCCATGAAACGGTGACAGAGGCACCCTCTTCGCCCTCCTCTGCGTCACTTGTTGCACGCACAAAGCGTGGCTTCTCCCACTTCTTCGGAGGAAGAGGACGCTCTATTCTCTTTCCCGGCTCACGATACGAAAGGTATTCCCTGTCAAGGAATTCAAGTTTCTCTATGATATCGAGTTCGCCATAGAGGAAGAGTGACATATTTGCCGGGACATAATACTTTCTGTAGGTTTCTATGAACTTCTCATAGGTAAGAGAAGGTATGGCAGAGGGATCTCCGCCCGACTCAAAGGTATATGTCGTTTCCGGGTCAAAGAGGAAGCGGTTTGCTGTATTGAACACAACACTTGAGTGGTTCGATACGTCCCCTCCCATCTCGGAGTAGACAACCCCCTCAAAGCCGCTCTTAGTACGTCTTATCCCCTCCTGCATGAATGACTCCTTTCTCAATAGCGGGTCAAAGACAGCATCTGTGTACACATTGAATATGTTGTCGAAATCCTTCTTTACAGGACTAGCTGCCGGGTAATATGTCCTGTCAGGCCCGGTCATGGCATTGAGAAATGTATTGACACTGCCACGGTCTATTCCCATGAAGGGATCCCTCACAGGGTAGCGCCTGCTGCCGGTGAGAACCGTATGTTCCAATATATGGAAAACACCCGTATTGTCAAAAGCGGGAGTAAAAACATTATAAGAGAAGAAACATTCCCTGTCGGGGGTGGAGAAGAAATAAACCTCAAAACCTGTTCTGTCGTGTCTGAAAAGATACCCCGTCCCGTTGTAGTCACTGCATTCTGTCACATCGAGAAGTGTGAATGAGGAGTAACTCTTACCTGCTGTCAGTTTTATGTCCATTCCCCGATTATATGAAAAAAACCGCTCTTCTCCAACAAATGGAAATATATTATCCTTCCGGTATGTTATACATAGGTCCGCATGTTTCAATAGCAGAATCAATTGCACTCTCCGTAGAGAGGGCACACTCTCTCGGTGCAACAGGCTTTGCACTCTTCTCAAAGAACCAGAGAATGTGGAAAAGCCCGGCCCTTAAAGAGGATGAGGTCAGAGCGTTCAGGAATAACATGGAGTCTTTCGGCTACTCTCCTTGCTGTGTTCTCCCGCATGCGGGTTATCTGATAAATCCCGCCTCTCCAGACCCCGTCCTGAGGGAGAAGTCTCTCGCTCTTTTCCTCGATGAGGTGGAGAGACTCTCACTTCTGGGACTGGAATCAATCAACATCCATCCAGGGGCATACAAAGAGGGAGAGAAAAAAGAGGGCATAGAGAGAAGTGCAAAGATGATTGATGCGGTGCTGGAAAGATTTCCGGACTTTAAAATTGCAATTGAGAATACTGCGGGAGCCGGGACGATAATCGGCTCGACAATCGAAGAACTTGAGGCACTCCTAGATAATATTCCGCATAACGAGAGAGTGGGATTCACTCTCGACACAGCCCACCTTTACGGAGCGGGGTATGACGTGAAGAATGACATAAACTCAATTCTTGACCGTTTCTTCTCTATTTTCGGAAAGGATAAACTCTATGGCATGCATCTCAATGACTCCAAGGTCCCACTGGCATCAAATAAGGACAGACATGAGAATATCGGGAAAGGGCTTATCGGGAAGGAAGCATTCATTGAGATAGTAAAGAGACCCGAAGTGCAGGATATACCTCTCATACTAGAGACCCCCGACAGCAGTCTCTGGGAAGCTGAGATAAGGGAACTGTTGAATGTTCAATAATGAGAAAAAATACCTGGTGCTCGGCCACAGGGGAGCCCCGCTTAAAGAGATAGAGAATACCGTCTTGTCGTTTATGAAGGCCATAGAGGATGGTGCTGACGGAGTTGAACTTGATGTAAGGGCAACCTCTGACCATATTCTCATCGTTTCACACGACAACTCGCTAAAGCGTGTCTACGGCTCTGACATTTCTGTCGAATCATCAACATACGCCGAAATTAAGAAGGTTGCCCCGGAGATAGCAACACTGGGTGAAGTCTTTGATGCCCTCGGCCCGGTCTACTACGACATAGAGATCAAGGCTGACCAGCCTGTCGACTACAAGAGGGAAAATGTCACATTGCTTGTAAAGGAACTTGAAAAGAGAAGTGAACTCTGGCCCAAAATCATGGTATCGTCATTCAACCCGCTTGCAATGCGCCAATTTGCCTCCCTCACAGATAACCGCTTCGAGATGGCAGCCATCTATGACGGACCACCGACGTCACTTCCGTTCTTCATGAGACACGGAGAAGGAAGGTTTTTCTTCAAATGCACATTTCTCAAGCCCAAGTGGGATATTGCCACACGGGAGAAGAACAGAAAGAAGAAGTATGAAATCTGTCCTTGGACTGTCGACACAGAGGAAACACTTTCAGAGATGCTTGAAATCGAACCGCCCTTCATCATAACAAATGATACGGAAAAGATTGTCAGAATTCTCCGAGAACAAGGCCGCAGGTAATCCTGATCTGGTTCTCCAGGGCTTTGTCATCATCAGGACTTTCACCTTCATTGGCAGTGGCATATTGCATATTGAGATACTCCTCCCTCGAGCCACTTCTGTTGTCAATCCTGATTACCTTCCCCTCTGTCTTCGTATACCAGACTCCGAGGGTGTTGATTCTGTCGACAATACCGATTCTGATAAGATATATGACATCCGTCCCGCTGTAGTTTTCGCTGAGGAATTCAAGTGCCTCCTCCTCGTCTTCTCCTTCTGCCTCAACAAGTGTGACACTACTAAGAGAAAGACTCTCCGTCATGCTTTCGATAATACCCTCTGCAAAGGAGATGTCCTTCCGGCTTCCGTCATACCCGCTGAGAGCCATTGCTATGACAGTTTCCCCCTCGCTGTATATCTCGCCCTCCTCATACCCGATGGGGCAGCTCATATCTTCTATGAGAGCCCTGACAGAGCTCAGAAGGTCTGTCCCCGCTTTCCTGTCTATCCTCTCCATGATATCTTCATCGATATCTACAGTGGCAGTCATAGTACCTTTCTTCAATGAATAGGCATTAGTTTTATTAACCTTGATGATTCCGTTATCATCTGAACGTGCGGTATATGAGAGGTAGATTACATTCCCTTCCGGATCAAGGGACGGATAGGTCACCTTGACAGCAGCATTCTCAACAGCAGGATGCATAATGCCCTTGTTTCTGTAAATCTTGAAACCGGGAAGACCATCTGTTTTCCGTCCGTTTCCGACAGGCTCAAATCTGATTGCAGAAAGGTATTTTTCAATTTGTGATACCAGTGCCTGTGAAGAATAGTCAGGATTGCTTATTTTCCCTTCAAGGGAAATCTCCACTGCCTCAAGCAGGCTGTCCACAGCATCTACATCCTCATTATTCCTATAGTATTCAAGAGCCTCATTAACCTTTGCCCCGATACGGTTTTCCCTCTCAAGCATCAGGCTGTATTCCCGGCTTCTCGCCTCAGTCAGCCTAGCGGTGTTCGACGTTGTAAGAATATAACAATGCCAGATGCCGTCATCATCCTCTATTGAATATTCGTCCGAAATAACAGTCGAGAATTCACTGATCTGTTTTGTTGTGTAGAGTCTGGTGAAATATCTGTCCCTGGAGTCAAGTTCAACTTCCTCATCAAGTCTATTTATGACGTCCATGACAGCACCGGCCCTTGCCTCTTCTTCCGTTGTCCCTTCACCAGACCCTACAAATACAGTGGAGAGAGCAACTCTAGGAGGATTGTTTATCCAGGAAGGAGCATTCTTTCCGACATAGTTCAATGTCGTACATGAGGAGAGAATGACAATGAAAAAGAAGAGCAGAACCGTCTTCCTCATAGTTTTCCCCCGAACGAGAGCGAAATATAATTCACCCTGCCGTAATTGACTACTCCCACAGAGAGACTGAATACCCTGTTGAACATATATGTACAGTCCAGGCCGTACTGGGCAGCCCAGGACAGCTTGTACCTGTATTCGGCCCCAAGAGAGAATTCACCCGAGAAGGAGAAGTTCCTGACAACCGGTATATCGGCCCAGACAGAGGCAAGATTGAACTCCGCCCTGAGACCGAGAAGTGCATAATAGAAATTCAACCCCGAGTACCTTACAAGAGACAACTTCATAAAAGGAATCAGGGGATATATAAACGAGGAGCAGTCAAGTGAAACAGAACCGCCGTAGGAAGTGAAACTCAAATTGGAGAAAAGTCTCAATGAAAGTGAGAGATCGCTGATTCTCTCAAGTTTCATCCCCGGAAGTGGAGAAGAGAGATAGTAAGGCCTCAAACTAACAGCCTCATCATAGACACTTTCAACCCTCAAGAGACCCTCACTCTTTCCCGATGTGCCCGATACCCTGTAATTCTGCCCCGGTCTTGCCCCTGAGAGGGAGACAGAGGAGAACGAGTCCTTATAAATATAGTCGAGAACGGCACCTTCCTCATACAGGTTTTCCTCATAGAAGAAAAGGGAATCTATCTCATCATCAAGATTTTCAATAAGCGTCTCAATCCTGACTGTTTTATCTGCAAAAGAGACAGTAAGGGATATGGTACCGTCTTCCTCTGTTATGTCAGAGTAGACGATATCGAGTTCTTTTCTGTCCCCGACAGCATTCCTGGTATATTCTTCTAACCTGCTACGAAGTTCATCACTTACATCAGAAGAGAATGAAACAGATGCAAAGAGGGAGAAAGAAAAGATGAAAAGGGAGATAAAGGCAATTAGTTTCTTCACTGTCCTATTTTTCACTCCAATATTCAACAATCCCCAGACAGAGGTTAGTGCTTCTTGTCATTGCATCAACACAGATCCATTCACTGTTGGAATGAAGATTGTGGCCCCCTGTGAAGAGATTGGGGCATGCAACTCCCGTCTCTGCCAGTCTTGCGCCGTCCGTACCTCCTCTTATAAGCTGCTCAGAAAGAGGAAGTCCCAATTTCTCTGCAGCTTTGAAAACAGCCTCTGTGGCATCAGGATTATTTCTGTTGGCCTGGGCCATGTTGCGGTAGCTTACCTTTGATACAATATCGACAGAAGCACCGTAGAGAGCAGCAATAGTCTGTGCAATGTCTTCAGTGTTTTTTATTTTCTTTTCAAATTTCTCCTCATCGAAGTCCCTGATATATACCTGGAGTTTCGCTTCGGTACCCGTGCCGTTGAATACAAGCGGACAATAGTAGCCATAGCGACCGTCAGTTGCCTCCGGGCTCTCAGCCTGAGGGAGGGCGGAGATTATCTTAGCTCCGACAGTCACGGCGTTCACAAGTCTTCCCCTTGCATCCCCGAGATGGATTGAATAGCCGTGAATGTCAATTGTGATTGTAGCTGCATTGAAGCATTCAGTCTCAAGTTCCCCTTCCGGGCCCCCGTCAACTGTGTAGCAGCATATACTTTTCAGCCTCTCATGAGGGAACCTGTCCATACCGCAGCCGGTCTCCTCATCAGGAGTAAAATATACCTCGATATCAGGGCGTCTTACTTCAGGATGAGATACAAGATAGGAAAGCATCTCCATGATGATTGCAACTCCCGCCTTGTCATCGGAGCCCAGAAGCGTAGTCCCGTCACTTGTTATGATTTCACTTCCTTTATAAAGAAGAAGGTCTTTATCTGTTGCGGGATCAAGTACGGTAGAGCCGGAGAGGACAATTTTCTCTCCGTCATAGTCCGGCCAAACTTTTGCCTTCACACCGTTTCCTTGAGTGTCATCGGCAGTGTCCACATGTGCCATGAAGCCGATAGTCTTATTTCCACTGTTACCCTTGAGCGTTCCCATGACGACCTTTTCATCCCCGTAATATGTCTCAAGACCCATCTCCTCCAGTTCTTTCTTAAGAGCAAGAAGAAGGACCTCCTGACCGGGAGTTGAAGGGCGCACAGTTGTTGCTTTCTCTCCGTCAGACATAGTATCGAATGCTGTATACCTGATAAAACGTTTCTTGAGTAACTCATTGAAATCTATCATTTTTATTTCCTTATTAAAGCTGCCGGGAGAGGGCTTGTGCTCTTAACCCGTCAGACGTCCACTGGCACAATTATACCCAACAAGCGGCAGCATTGAAAACAATTGAATCAGACTTTCCAGTTATAATTCTTCAGAATTTTCTTGGTACTGTCTGTTATGTGATAGATGGCGAATACAGCCAAAATCAGGGCCCCCGGAACTGCCGTAGTACTTGTTATCGCAGCCTGGGTGGAAATCACACTCTGAGCAAGCGCCCATGCGGCAACAGGCTCGCTTGTTATGTTGTCAAGCCACTCCTGGACAGCACTCTCATCCTTCTGTATATCCTTATCACTCCACTCGATGATTGTAATAAGCGTGGAAGCAACAATTCCTGCGGCAATTGAGATAGCCGTTGCAGCAGAGACCTTCCCCCAGAACATCACCTTCGGAATGATTGCATAGACAATTGCAGCAGTAAGAAGGACGATAGATTTCACAGTAAGGGATCTCAATTCTTCATAGAACTGCTCCTTCTCCGATGGACTGAGTGCCCTCGAGCACCTCTCTCCGACATCTTCAAAATGATTCTCAATCTCCTTTGCCTTGGTTTTGAGGTCTGTCATCTCCTCTTCACTCAAAAAACTTTCCGCGGCATTGATTACATCATCAGGGTCAGTAGCGAAACTAGTCTGATAAAGAAAGTTGAGATAATCCTCCCCGTTGTCATACTCAGAAATCTTACGGGTAATCTCCTCTCCAGTGAGAGTACCGTATGATGCAATCTCCTCTTCGGTGTACTCACTGTTTTCAACAAGTATTCCCCTTACCTCCTCATAGTACTCGCTGATCATTCGCGAACTCTCACTCATGAGAACGCTTTTTTTCACCTTCTTCTCTGATACAAGTGAAGGTGTACAAGACGAAAAGAGCATTAAGCATACCAATGCCCAACCGATGAATTTGTTAAACAGAGCTGTTTTTCTCATCATTTTTTCCTCCTAACAAAACTCCTATATGAACACTTAAGCGTGATTCACCAAATTGAGGGATACTCCTGATCCGTTCTTCCTTGGTGTCCTCTGCACTGAAAGACGACCGGACTGTGTACATCGGTCTGAGATAAACCGGGCCAAAGACAAACTCCCACCCCACCGATCCTTCTGCCGAGAAGAAGATTTTCTCGCTCGGCGTGTAGAGACCCCACATGTATCCGACTTTAAAAATGGAAGCCTCAGCAAAAAGTCCCAGCCCATCGAAAGGCCAGACATCTATAAGAAGACCAGTCTCGACAAGCGAAATATCTTTACTATTGCTCTTTCCATACCTAAGAGGGATTATTAATTGAATTGTTTTAACTTTAAGGCCGACTTCAGCATCTACACGGACTCCATCTGTGAATGTAAAATCCAGGCTTCTGGCATCGACGCCAATATTAAAAGGCAAAGCAAAAAGCGAAAATGTCGCAAAAAGTAATAAAAAAATAGCCATAAATCTCTTCATGGCTACATTGTTCCACTTTCAAAAGAGAAAAAGTGGCTAGAAAAGTGACACTTTTGGGTTATTTTACCAGCCGATTGCCCTTCTGAACTCGTTTTCCTGTTTTCCTATCGAACGGGAAACGACTTTAATTTTATCATTTTCATTCTTAAGGGAAAGGATGATTCCGTAATGCTTGTCATCAACTTTCTCCATCGAATAGGATTCAAGCTGGCTGAGAAAGCATGACCATATAGGAGTAATCCCACCAAGATATCCCTTACGTTTATATATAATAATCTCGCTCGAGGTTGCGACAAGCGCCCCGCTGATGATTTCCGTCTCGTTGTTGCTGACAAGCCCTGCACGGACAAAGAAGAACTCCTCCCCATTTCTTCTTTTCAGAATCATCTTCCTTGTCACGACATTATTACACACATACCATAATCCCGTCAGAGCCACGAGAATGGGAATCATCCATATATGTACTTCCCCCTTGAATGCAGCAAAGTATGAGAAGACGCCGACACATAT